>JAQWSV010000020.1 GCA_029243005.1 Woeseiaceae bacterium | reverse complement strand
GGGGGCGCCAAGGTCATCCGCATCGATATCGATCCGGACGAAATGACCCGTTTCAAGCCGAACGTTGGCGTAGTTGCCGACGCGCGAGACGGTACGCGTGCGTTGATCCATGAGATCGGTAAGACGGGCCACAACGCCGGCGACAGGGAGCGCATCGCCGAGGCCAAAGCGACGACGCACAGAAACATTCGTGAAATCCAACCCCAGATGGACTATCTCGACATGATGCGTGACGTGATGCCGCGCGACGCGTTTTTCGTCGAGGACCTTTGCCAGGTCGGTTTTGCTTCCAATTTTGGCTTCGAGATCTACGAGCCCCGCACCTATGTGACCACCGGCTACCAAGGTACCCTGGGTTACGGATTCCAGACCGCGCTCGGCGTCAAGGTCGGTATGCCGGATCGTGCCGTCGTATCTATTGTCGGCGACGGTGGTTTCCTATTCGGCGTGCAGGAACTGGCCAGCGCAGTGCAGCAGAACATTGGAGTTGTGACGGTCGTCTTCAACAACAGCTCCTACGGCAATGTGCGCCGCGACCAGCAGTGCCTCTATGATGGCAATATCATCGGCGCAGATCTCGATAATCCAGACATGGTGAAGCTGGCTGAGTCGTTCGGTGCTGACGCCTACCGTGCGGATTCGCCGGACAGTCTGCGGCCGCTGCTCGAGAAGGCGATTGATAACGACCGTCCCGCGGTCATCGACGTCACGATCGAGCGCGGCAGTGAAGCGAGTCCCTGGAAGTACATCGTCGGTTGATCGCAGGCATTCCCGTGAGTTTCGCATAGCGATAATCGATCGGCCGGCATTCGGCAGGCCGTTGACCCGCACGCTAAGATAGGCGCTTATGGAGGGCTTGCCGTGAATCGAATTAATCTACGCGTATTATCCATTGCCACCGCAGGATTGCTGGCTTTTAGTGGCGCCGCCGTGGCGCATCATTCCGCCGTTGCCTTTGACAAGGAACGCACCGTTGAAGTGACCGGAGAGGTCACACGTTTCGTCTGGCGAAACCCGCATATGGCGATCAACATGGAAGTGACCAACGACAGCGGCGAGAAGGAGCTGTGGAAGATCGAGGGCCCTGGTACGACGGTATTGAGCCGGCAGGGATTCAATCGGTCGTCGATTAGCAATGGCGATCGCATCACTGTGGTCGTGAACCCGATGAAGAGGTCGCAACCTGGTGGCTTGCTTGCTGCGATCACGCTCGCGGACGGTACCCGGCATGCGACCAGCGAGGACTATGCTGAGACGCCCAGCCCTGCGACACAGGTGAGGCGCACGATCCCGTCACTACTCGACTATGTACCGCCGCCGGACGGTGAGACCTGGCAGAAACGCGAGCGCAAGACGCGTCCGGCGCAGCTGCCCATGATCGCTAATAATCCGCGGCAAACGGGCCCGGGTGCACTGGATCCAGATCATCTCGCTAAGGACTGGCCGGAACCTGTTTTTGATCTGACCGGCAATTGGGCGTTTCGTGGCGAACAGGACTGGGGTCAGAACTATGGTGTGTACGAATTCAAGCCGCATCCGACCTGGACAGCCAAGGGTCAGCAGATCTATGACGAGTACCAGGAGTATGCCAAGGCAGGGCGTCGCTTCAGCGAACCGACCGCTGAGTGTTTCCCGGCTGGTATGCCGCGTCTGATGACGCGTTACGGATCGCTGATGATGTTGCAGTATCCGACAGCGATCTTCATGGTGTCCCGACTCAATAACGAGTACCGTGCTATCTGGCTGGACGGTCGATCGCGCGAACCGGAAGCCAGCCGCGACTACAACTGGAACGGCGAGTCCATCGGGCACTGGGAAGGTGACGCACTGGTTGTCGAGACCACCGGATTCACGGATGAAAATCACCTGATTCAGCAAGGCGTATTCACCGGCGACCAGC
>JAQWSV010000007.1 GCA_029243005.1 Woeseiaceae bacterium | reverse complement strand
AAACACAGCATCCGCGCCCATGACTTGCTGCTCTCCAGTGCGCAGATCGTGAAATTCAATACCACGGCAGCGTTTTTTGCCGTCCATCAAAACTCGGGTGACGGGCGACTTTGTTTTCAACGCGATGCGGTCACCGTACTGGTCCAACAGCAGCTCGAGATCATGAATTGCGGTATAACGTGCATTGACCGGGCAGTAATCACAGGTACCAGTTGTGATACAGCGACTGCCATTGCGTGCGATCGACATGTGCCCATAGGAAACATCGAGGGACTCCAATGCGTCGATTACGATTTTATCGCCCATCGTGTAGTCGGTATGGTCGAATGGATACTTTGCCCCGTAGCGCGGTGGATCATCATTGTCTGAATCCCCGGTGATACCCAACAGTACTTCAGCTGTGGCGTACCAGGGCGCCATATCATCGTATCCAATCGGCCAATCGACACCAAAACCGGTGCGCGAATTCAACTCGAAATCCTCGGGCTTGAAGCGTGGCGTCAGTCCACCCCAGTGATTCGTAGTTCCGCCTTTCATAAACAGTCGGGAACCCCGTAGTCCAAATAACTCATTTTCGTCGCGTTTATCTTCCACAAACGCACCATATGTGTTGCGGCTACCCAGCATATGGTCAAGCCAGATGCGGCGATCCCCGGGTGTAAAGTCAGGACCAGCCTCGAACATGTTTACCTCGACATCGCCACTGGCCAACAGTTGACGTGCCAATATCGTGCCTGCAACGCCAGAGCCGACAATGACGACAGACACCATGTCAAAAGTCTGCCCGGCGGAAGCTCGCAGACGACGCGTACGGTCCACCGAAATAGCCGCGATAATTAACCAAACCAAAACTCTTGAACGCACCGGAAATTGGAACCTGGTGCCTGATTATCTCGGAGAAAACGAATTGCCTGGCACGTCCTAGTCTTGTCCAGCTGAATTCCTCAGTATCTGTCTCAGAGAACAGCAGACTCGGCCAATCCGCATTGGCCAATTCAAGTAACTCAAGCGCACTCCTGTACTCAGCTAGGTAGCTCGGCTCGAGGTTTGTTTTCAGTTCCAGATCAGTGCGCAATTGCTCGCGATACACGGCCAGGTTGGCGCCAAACTTCCATGACTCGTCGATAAATTCACAAAGTGAAAACAGCGAGTCGAATTCCTGCTGACTCAGTATTCCGACTTCAGCACTATCAACCGGAGACTCGGAATCGCTGACAAAGCGCAGCAAGGCGTCTGTAACATCGTCAGCGAACACCATGGGATTGACTGGCAGTGTTGCGAGAAAACCTGCAGAAAAACCCAGCTTTAACAGCTTGCGCCGATCGAGTGTGAGCTCGCCTTTCACCAAAGTCTGGACACTTCATCGTCCAGACCAGTCATTTCCCATCGAATTAACGCCATCGGTATCAGCCCCGACTCAAAAAACTCGTTCATGAAGTCTCTAACGACAAATTCATCGCCTTTCTGTTGCGAGTAGTCACGCATCAGTTTCATAAATTGGACTTTGCCAACAACCATCAACATATGGTGACCGACGCCACGTAATGTCGTCGCCATTTCGAACCACAAGTGCGGACTATTATCGAGTAGCTCTCCATGCGGCGCATTTGCCACACAGTATTCCATTGCATCCTGCAACGTCCACTGGTTGTCGTGCATGTAAATATCGGAAAGGGCTCGCACCGTTCGAAATGCAGCCTGCTCATAAGCGATTTCCCGCGCGCGGGGCGTGCGCGAATCCAGGTAACCAGCATGCATTAACAACTCCTCCAGTGCGAAAGCGAATCCTTCAGTGCGTGCCGTCGAAATTTTGTACGGACGCCACCCCTTGCGGATCGGGTGAGTGTTGTTTTCGCCGCGCAGCTGATCGAAGTGGTGCCCTACCATCTCGTGGGCTTCTTCCATACGTGGTTCACGATGCGAGAAATTAAAAAAGTAATCATGATGGTCAGGCCATGGGCGTTCGAAGCCATGCCAGGAGCCAAAATAGCCTTCCGGCGTCAGGTAATCCGGCATTGAGAAGACTTCTTCCTTGGCCATGAAGGACATCAGGTCGTCGATTGCCTCACTTACGCTTTGCTTGTATTCCGCCTGAGACTGTACTGGCGCGATCTTACTAACGTTTCTGTTGCGATTTTCTTCGAGACGCTGGAATACGATGACACGATTGTCTTCCAATTCCACCAACGTTCGAAGCTCGTCCCACGTGTATGGAAATAGGTATACATTCTTTAACAGCCAGTCGTATTCTTCGCGGCCGACACCCGCTTTAGCTGTCATCTCCGAACGATGTTGCAGCAGCCAACTGAGTAGCTCACCATTCGCCTCACTCGCCCGCCGGGTCAATGACACTAGCTCGGCATCGCGCTCCGAGAATTCCGCTGCTAATGATTTAAACATTGCGCCAGCATTCTCCAGGTCGCGAATCGCCAGGGTCGCGAGGTCGCTTGGAATCTCACTTGTGTTCGCAAGGTTTCTTTTGGCGTGCGAAAACAATTCGGGCAAAGCCTGAAGCGTCTCGCGAATGAGTAG
The DNA here is from genome assembly GCA_029243005.1 of Woeseiaceae bacterium. Taxonomy (GTDB): domain Bacteria; phylum Pseudomonadota; class Gammaproteobacteria; order Steroidobacterales; family Woeseiaceae; genus SZUA-117. Next base: position 19,907 of record JAQWSV010000007.1, on the reverse strand, counting down.
CAATTCCTCGCCTGCAACGGGAAACGACAGCCTCTCGCCGAGAAACAAGACCACGTCGCTGTAAGTACCAGGGTCGCGAAACCAAGGCCGCGTCACACGGTGTCTAAACTCGAGGCCATTGAACTCGGCGCGAACGAGATGGTAGTCGACCTGGCGAGAAACCGGCCAATTCGATGAGTCGATCGTTCGTAGTTGGGTCTGAAACCGCTCAAGTGCCAAACCTTCTCCGGCGATCTGCTCAGCGTCAGCCATTGGCAGGCCACCATACTCATCGCCACCTACACCGGTCATCTCGCGAAATTCGCGGAACAGATTTACAAGCAGTTCGTAGTCGCTGTCGGCGTCCGCCCATGCCGGCGAGGCCACTGCAAACAGGCCCCAGACCAACAATATTTTTCTGAATACTGACAACTTATTTAGGTGCGTAGTGGGGAATACCACCACCTTCTAACAACAACCTCTGACCGGAACCATCCGAATTCATAATCCAGATTTGGGGCGAAGATTTATCCTGCTCCTGGTATGAATATGCGATACGTTTACCATCGCTCGACATCGTCGGATAAGAAGCCATACCTGGCGTATCGGTTAGCCGTCGTAGATGTGAACCATCCACATTCATGATGTAGATGTCATAGGTGCCTGATTGCGGTTCGTCATGCATGTCTGACGAAAATATTATCTGTCGGCTGTCAGGCGACCAGCTTGGAACCTCGTCAAGCGCCCGGGTGAAGGTCAATCGCTGTTGATAAGTACCGTCGACTGAACTCGCAATATAGATTTCGGGATCGTCCCTGTCCCTGTCTGCCTCAAATGCCAGCCAACGACCATCGGGAGACCAGGAAACGAAATTATTCACGCGATTATGTGCGGTGTCCTTTGTCAACTGGGTGAGATTGAAACCCCAATTCCCTGCCTCGACATTGCTGCGCCAGACCTGATCGCTACCGCTACGGTCTGAGTTGAACGCAATCATCGAACCATCCGGGGACCATGTCGGGCTGTGCTCCCCGGCAGCATCGGTGGTCAGTTGTGTAACGTTGCTTCCGTCCTCGTCCATGAAATATATGTCCGAATTGCCGTCGACCTCTTGCACAAAAACCAGCCGATTGCCATCAGGTGACCAACTGGCATCGCTACCGGGGCCAACACGAACATTGTTGGCACCGTCGTCGTCGACCAGCCAAATTTCGGCACCGCCGTTCACAAAACGTGTGTACGCGATTGTAGAATCGCCTGCGTAAGCCACTAATTGTGTTAACGGACTGAGAACGGCCAGCAGAATGATTAGCCTGATCGAAATACTCACGGCGTCCACCTCACTAACGGTTCGGATTCCATCACAATCTCTGAACTGTCCCCGGTCATCTCCCAGCGAATTAATGGCATAGGAATAAGCCCGGAGGAAAGAAATTCATCAATAAAATCCTTGATGATAAATTCCTCGTCCAGTTCTTGTGCCCGTTCCCTGAACAGTTTCATAAAGTAGGCTTTTCCTGTCACGACATTGCTGTGAAAGCCGCCCGGATTACGCAGGTTGGATTGCATTTCAAAGTAGACGACATCTTCATCGGCACGCGTCCACCCCCGCGGCATTATTTCAGCGCACAGCGCCCTCGCCTCGTCGAGATTGATTTCGTTTGCCGCCATTTTCATGTCAGGGATTGCCAGGCTCATGTGTGAAGCCAGCATGATATAGAGCATCTCACGCCCCTTCTGCGGCCGGTCGTCGAGAACCCCGGCCTGTACGAGTAACTCTTCAAGTGACACTGCCCAGCCCTCCAATCGCATGGATGACATGTTGAAGTGGCGTGGCGCGCTTCGAATCGGGCTTCGTGTGAGACGCTCCTGCCTCTGATCGTCGAGCATGTGACCGATAAACTCGTGTGTTTCGCCGGGAAGAATCTCGCGTTGACGATACTTAGTGTCAACATTGGTGTTTTCGGGCAACCACTCCGGGTTTGGCGAGTCATCGATGTCTTCGAGTCTCTCCGGTGTTTTACCACCGCGCCAAAGATAGTAGTCACTCGGATCGACCCAGTCGTCGATCGTCATCAGATTTTCGCTCTCGAGAAAATCGGTGACGTAATGCAATGCCTGTCGAAGGCTCGCATGGTAGGCCCTGTCCGTCATAGCCACATCGAGCGGAGGCAGATCTCGGTTTCTATGCTCCTCGAGTTTCAGGAACGTAATCGCTCGGTTGTATTCTTGCTGAATGATGCGGTTATTGTTTTCCCAGCCCCAGGGTGACAATTGGACATTTCTTAGCCACCAGTCGTAATTCTCCTTACCCAGGCCCGCCTTTTCAGCCATAGTGTGCTGGTTATCCTGCAGCCATTGCACGTATCGTCGTACCGCATCGGCAGCGTCAGACGCGGCATCCGCAGTTTCCGGATGTTTTTCGGCTAGGGCTTGTTCCATCACTTCGTAGAACTCAATCTCCCTCTCGAAATTTCGGATGGCGAACTTAGCGAAGTCTCTTGCTGCTTCTGTCAGATTTTCTTGCGCCTGTTGGTAAACTCCAGGGATGGCTTCAAGCACACTACGCATTTCCTGTTCATCATCAGGATCGATGGACAGATTAAGATCGCCGGGTTCTTTGCCCGTGTAGATCATCATCATGACAGGCTCTGCAACCGTCATGATGGGATCGAAAAAATCGCCCACATTCATTGTTGCACCGGCGTCACCACCGAACATCGAATAGAATCCCGGGTCCCGCGACCAGGGCCTGTGAACCTTATGATGAAATTCCAGTGCGTTCATCTCGGCGCGAACCAAGTGGTAGTCGACCTGTTGCCAGACTTCCCAGTCGTCCACATTAATCGCGTCAAGATTCGCTTGTCGTTGCTGCAGACCATCAAACTTTCGCTGTATCGCGGCAGGCGAAAAATCTGGTACACCGCCCACAAACTCCGCCTCCTGAAATTTGCGAAATTCGCTAAAAACCTTTACGAGATCGTCGTAAGTGTCCGCCGCGAACGCGGTACCTGATAGCATCAAAAGGCAAGAAAAAGTCGCAACGCTCGTGACAAAACGGCGAACCATGGAAGTTCCTCGGTTTGATGAATTGCATATAATATACAATTTGATCAATCAGGAGTAGCGCTTTCTTGGCGCACGAAACCATTGCTGCGTGGCCTCACCGCGGACGTTGAAAAATCGAAACGCTTGCTTATTGCAGCGAGTTGATAACTCGAATGAGTTCGTCTTTAGTGGTCAGAATGTGGTCTTTAAGGCACTTGACCGCTGCGCGTTTATTTCGATCGCGACACAATGCCAGCAAATCATGATGCTCTTCCTCAGCACGAGAATAGTCGGCACTCAATTGAATCTGAAGACGTAAATAGCGATCACTGGTGGTATGCAATTGTCCAAGGACACCGATCGTTCGCTTACGATTGGACGGCAAATATAAGCTCTTGTGAAATTTCCAGTTGAGCGCGGCCCATGCATGTATATCGGCATCGGGCGCAAGCAGTCTGTCGAATTCGGCCAGAATAGTTTCTGACTTGTCTAACTCCTCATCACTGATGAACTTCAACGCGCGACACAATACATCACACTCCAGAAGCACACGTAGCTCAAACAACTCATCAACTTCATTCGCTGATATTTGCGTCGCTACAGCACCTTTGTGTGGCGCAAACTGCACGAGACCCTCAGCCTCCAGCTGCAACAATGCCTCACGAACCGGAATACGACTAACATTGAATTCTTTCGCCAAGGCGTCCTGGCGCAGTGGCTGGCCACCTTTGATTTCGTGCGAAATAATTTTTTCACGCAAAATCTCGACGACAGTTGACGCGATGGTTTTTCGCGCAATCGAGGTGTCGCCAGAAATATTCGCCATGTTATGTCAGCCGTGATTGGTTCGATTAGGGCCGAAACTGCCCGCGAGTATATAGCTCGCGGGAATTACGGACAAACGATCTATCGCCGTATACTACGTCAAAATTGACTCAATTCGCCGCTTCTTCTGCCCTGGTCGGGCCAATCCGTTGCAGTGTCTCGAGACTCGGTGCCCGCATAATTCTCGCTGCCGTTTGTTCATACTCGACAAAGAGTTTGGGCAGTTTTTCCTGCAGTTCCTCGCGATCACGAATAGTCCATTCCTGCTCGTGCGTGGGGCCGTAATCGGTCTGTAGATTCCATGCAGTAGAGATAAACCAGTACGCAAATTCCTGCATCTCGACACGAAATCGAATCGCCGGATCACCAATATCGTCGTAGCCGGACACATCGTAGTAACCTTCATCTACCGCGATTCGCATAGCCCTCGCCAGTATCGAATCCTGCGATATTCCCCACACTTCCGGAAACTGATAATGCAGCCCAATACTGGTCACGTAGTGCAGGATATGCTCGACCACCTCCATAACCTGACCAACCGGTACATCCTGCATGATGATGTCACAAATGGAGTTCTCGCTTTCCAGCTCCGCCCATCGCTCTGGGTCATCTTCCATGAAGCTGAAGTCATCCCCAAGCGGTACTGGAATCAGAGCACGATAACGGTAGTGATGTTGTAAAAGTGACTTTTGTTGAACGAGATCGAATGACTCATCCTGTGGAAACACTTCCGTGATTGCCTGCGCAACGAGTCGCATAAAATCATCAGATATATCGTCGCGTGCGGCCAGTTGCAGGCCGTAAACCTGCAACTCCTTCGTAAACGGTGAGATAGCCGTCGTCGCTACAATATCACTTCGCTGGTAAGGATCCTCAGGAACGTTGCCTAACGGGGATAGCAGAATGCAGCCGCCCAGGTGGGTAGTTTGTGAGGCATCGTCAACCATTGTTTGTTCAGGTCCGCTATTGTTCTCTGGAGCGCTGCACGCACCAACAGCCATGGCGGCGAAAATTATCAGGACTCTATTTATCATCAGTCACTCCCAGTCTGTTCGTCCAAAAAATACAGCGACCAAAAATCAGCTCGCCCTTCATTGGTGATAAGTTGTACGGCATGCCCATTGCGAATAACCGCAGATACCGAGCGCAGATTCGAAATGTTCTGTAGCGGACTCTTTTGGAGGACGATCATATCTGCGGTTTTACCGACTTCAATCGTTCCGACACGATCGAGGACGCCCATCATCGCAGCCGAATTTCGCGTTGCAGCCTGCAATGCCTCCATTTCAGTGGCACCCGAGTGTACGAGTTGTTCGATTTCCAGGATCCCTATCTCGTCGATCGGATTAGAGTCACTGCCGCTAATAATTTGCACGCCAGCATCAATTGCTTTGCTCAGAATCTTACGTTGGCGTTCGGCAAACTCAGGTGTCCGTTCATCGGCATAGGCAACCAGCACGCGACCGGCGCGTGCTGAATCGGTTGACTGGTAACCCGCCAAATCAACATGTCGTTCCCGATCACGGATGTACTCAGCACTTAAGTTACACACCACCGTTGGGTCGTAAAACGTATTTTTGGCGACCATCAGTCGAATGGTTTCATCGGTGAGGCCGTAGCCATGCTCGATACCATCAATTCCTAAGGACACGGCAATGCTTGCCCCGGGCTCAGCCGCATGCCCAACGATCTTAATGTTGTTGGCGTGGGCGGTCTTGATGGCAGCCTCAATTTGCTCTGTTGAAAGTTCATCGACCATGATTTTGACCAGGTCAACGCCGTTGCCCACGTGTTCGAGCACGGCAGCTCGAATTTCCTCAACCGTCGACGCCTCCTCCACGTGCGGCCCGTTCATCTCAGTGCCATGACCGCCGACAGCAGCAATTGGGGGCCCAGAGGCGTAGATTTGCGGGCCGACGAAAACTCCGGCATCAAAAGCATTACGCCACGCTACATCGATATACTCCGACTCGCCCACAACGCGCAGTGATGTGAAACCGGTACGCAGCGCATCCATCGCGTTTCGCCCGGCACGAATGGTCGCGTCAATCGAGCTTTCGTTTTCCAGCGTGTTTTTTGGATCCGGCAGCAGATCTGCAAGGTGAGAGTGGTTATTCCACAACCCAGGCATAAGAAACGCGCCATTGAGGTCAATGACCTGAGTGCCAGCATCGACAGAGGTGTCGAAGCTCCCGACATAAACATTGCTGATCTTGTGGCGGGACACCTCAATTGTTGCGTCGGAAAGTATCGGACCTCCATTACCGTCGATCAACGATGCATTGGTCAGAATCAGGGTGGCCGTGTCAGCACCTGCAATACTGGCCATCAAAAGCGCAGCGATGGCAGGCAGCAAGCTGACTCTTTTTTTCACTACCGAACTCCTTATTGGTCTGATTTTCGCGGCAACATGTCGTCCAGCATGGCTGTTTGATAGATAACTGTTGCGATTATCGCCGCATTGCGATTCGCCGACTCGAAACTTACCAGACTCGGCACATCGAGGTTGGTGTGCAACTGATGCGTGAAATAATTCCCCGGGTCGTGAATCCATTCGAAGCTTGGAATCCCGGTCGCATCAAAAACCACAATATCGGTACAGCAGGCATTTTCTATCGTGACGGTATCCCCACCTATCTCGGCAAACGGCGCAAACATGTATTCGAAAATCGGTTTTATAGCTTGGTGGCCAAGGACAAAAATTCCGCGAATGTCGTGACCATTATTATCGTGATTGAAATACGCAGAAATTTTTTCATGTTCACCAAAATATTCGCCACTCATGATATCGCCGATATTTTTTCTCACGTAGGCCGATGATCCCAACAACCCCTGTTCTTCCCCCCCCCAAAGCGCAACGCGTATCGTTCGACGTGGCTTCAAGTCTAGCGCCTGCAATACCCGCAAGACTTCCATTGAAGTTGCCGAGCCAATGCCATTGTCCGCTGCTCCAGTGGCCGTCTCCACAGAATCGAGGTGCGCACCAAGCAACACAATCTCGTCCTTGCTGTTCGGATCTACGCCAGGGATCTCGGCAATCAGATTGGCGTGCAGTTGTGGGTCTTCGTAATACTGTGTCTGCAGATGCAGTGAAACGCGCGGCGATTCACCAACCCGAAGCAGTGACAACAATCTTGCGTGTTTTTCACTTGGCAATACGAACATTGGTACCGGTCTTGGATCTCCCGCTGCGTGAAACTCGACCATAGAACTGTCAAAGCGATTATTGACGATGCCTGCGGGCGCCGAACTTGAACGGAGTATTGCGGACACCCCTTCGGTCAGCAGAAATTCAGCGATAATCTGGCCTTCGTTCTCACCAGCATTTAGCTGTTCACGCAGTCGTTCAACGTAGGTTACGTCGGAGCCAGGTCCGTCGAGCCCGTCGGGTGTAATCGGGTTGATTCGGTTGGCGGCAGCTCGGAGTTCTTTATCTGACCAGCTACCGGTCACGAAATTGCCCGGCGCAGTTAAATCCGGATGCAGCAATATCCGGCCCTGCAAGTGACCAGCCAGTGATTGCAATGCCTCCAGATCGTAAAAGTCCACGATCAGTGGCACATCCGATACTTCGCCGTCAATGCTATGACCGCAACACACAGGCTGCGCGTCAAGACTCGCAAAGACTGGTGAGGTCATCGTCGCTGAAAACGATTTGACGTCCCAACCGCGAAGGCCGTTGCCGTAACTTTCAACCCGGACGTTGTCGATTCCCCATGCATTAAGCTGCTGCTCAACCCATCGAACCATCTCTAAGTAGCGCGGCGTACCTGTCAATCTTGGCCCGTAAACATCCGCTAAATATGTCAATGACTCCTCAATTGATGATCTGTTTCGAATTTCACTTCGAATGGCGGAATAAACCCTGGCATCAGCATCTTCATCGTTTGCGAAGGCGGGCATTGGAAGAACGCTCGTCAGAATTGCCAACAAGGCAGGCGTTGAAAAATTCACGATTAGCTTTTGGAAAGATCGTGTGGTGCCGGGCCAACTCGATAGCCACCTGGAATCGGGTCATCCGGATCCAGTACAAATTGATGGTAGCCGGTTATATATGCTCTGCCCGTAATTCTCGGTGTCACAAATGTCACACCGTTGCGCTCTTCAGCCCGAATCGCTTCCCCGACAAAACAAGTGCCCAGTGGGCCTTCGAAGCGCTTACTTTCGTTCAGTCCGATTTCTCCACGACTGTAAAGTAGTGCAACTCTCGCGCTGGCACCTGTTCCACAGGGAGATCGATCCAGTGTTCCTGGAGGCACAAGGATAGTCTGTCGATAATCCCCAGTGGTCTTCTTTTCGGATGTAAACAGCACTTGGTAGCAACGATCAATTAAAGGATCTTCCGGGTGCACCGTTTTAACCTGCTCGCCCACGGCCGCCCGAATTTTCAACCAGGCATCGATTAGTCGCGCATCATTATTGATACTCAACTCCAATCCGAGCGCATCGGCATCAACGAACGCATACATGTCACCGCCGTAAGCAATGTCGACAATCACTTCACCGAAGCCGTCAACATCGATGGGCACTTGTTGGTGCAACAGGAATCCATCCACGTTTTCAAAACTGACAGCGCCTACGTTGCCATTACTAACTTCAACGTCACAACTCACGAGACCCGCCGGTGTATCGAAGCGAACGGTAGTTATCGGTTCGTGAACATCGACCATGCCCTGTGATACTACCGTCGTCGCCGTACCGATGATGCAGTGACCGCACATCGGTACATATTCGTCCTGCTCCATTATGATGGCGGAAAAATCGGCTTCTGTGGAGTCAGGGGGAAGCACCAGCACAGAGCACATCAACCCGGATCCTCTCGGCTCAAAGTTGATCATCCGCCGCAACCCGTCGCTTTCGCTACGCAGCCAATCTCGACGTTCATGAATATTATTGCCGGGCGGAACTGGCACACCGCCGACAATTACGCGCGTCGGATTTCCCTCCGTATGAGAGTCCACAGTACGAACGCTGCGGACGGAAAAACTTGCCATTCAATGCTCCTGTGAATCGCCGTTCACCTTGGCCGAACTATACTAAGATTGTATAAAATATACTAATGCGACGAGGCATCCTGCATGTCTTCTCAATCGTATTTCAACGCTATGTTGACGACGGCCTGGCCATCGCCATTGTTGAACTGGAATCTCTGGAAGCCAGGTTGTTAACGGCACCGTCCGAGATCAGCAGATCTCCGGCATGGTCGAGCAGCGGCAAAGGGTCTAACGGATCTCGAGAATCTTTTCGTTTGGCGGGTGCAGATACTCGACACCACGTTTCGTTAGCAGATGATTTCCCTCGATATTGATCGAAATGGGAAGTCCCGGGCGCTCAGGCAAATTCGAATGCACCATGTACTCGAACGAAAAGAACTGATTCTCCTGCAACATCAGGTCGAATCGATCAGTTCGAAACGGCGCAACCGACGCGCCTACGGTTACGAGGCTGCCCCCGTTGTTTCCCATCGCATGCAAATCAATCGAGAAACCCGGCTTGTCAGTCCCAGCCAATGCGTTCTGTATGATTTTGTAGTCTTCGGTGCCAATGTCGACGAACGGCGTGTATAGGTAACCAGCATCTTCGAGGGCAACGACCAGCGCATCAAGAGTTTGCTTGGCCGTCCGCCCGGCAACGATGTGCCCACGCATAATTTTGTGGGCATCGATTGCTCGATCGAATGCTCGTTGGATGCTTGCAGGTATCGTATCCTCGCCCTCGCGGAATACGTAGGCATTGCGCTTGAAGTCTGTTGTGAAGTATTCGAGATAGCGGACGGAAATATCGTATGTCATGAAGTCGCCGCGCCTAATGACATAGTCTTCATCGTGAATTCGCCAGCGAACGTCGGGCGGTTTGTCAGTTTCCGAGACCGCCGAATATAGAATTCGAGGAAGAGGGATGTAGCTGTCTAGGCCGTAAGAAATTCCCTGGCGATTTTGCTCTTCAACGACCCAGCGCCCAACGTCACCCAGCGTCGTGACATCGGGCGTGATGACCTCGCGACTCAAAGCACGAATCAGAATCTGCCGATGCATCTCAAGGGCTTTTGAGAACGCAATGATCTCGCTTTGCGTTCGTCTGGAACGGAAATCGGTAATCAGATGGTCGGCAGATACGATTCGGCCACTGTACTTTGACCCCAAAATTTTCTCGAGCTGCACATATTGCGAGTGGGAGATGCCGTCGGCGATTGCGAGCCAGGATGATGTATTGACGGCGATGCGCGACGGATCGCGTTCTGCCACGAATTGAGTGATTTCATTGTAGACGCCCCCGTCTACATTGCCGAAATTGTATCCTTCTATTGCTCGAGCAATTTCGTCGGAGCCGAACTCATCGAATAGATCCTGGTGGCCGCCACTGCCAAAGACCGCCCGTTCAACTCGGTCGCCGCCGCGATCCGTAAAAATGATGTAACCCGAGACTGGGCCAAAATGCAGCTGCATTGGATCCGGGTCACCATCACGGATGACGTGTATCCACATGTCGATGTCGTTGTCGCGCATTGCATCCGGGAGAACAAAATCGAGTTTTTCACGCCGAATCAGATGCAGGAACTCTGCTTGCTCCGCAATTGAGGCAGCGATTGCGCTTGTAGTACTGAAAGTTATCAGTACTGCTATTATCGAGAGAAAAATTCGATGCATTGCGTTTTATACAATCGTTCCTTTCATCCAGTCTGCTGTGTTGTGAAAATTAGCAACGGCGCTGCCCGGCGGAACAAGCGCGTCACACGCGGCGCGTGTTTCGTCGTCAAGTCGCGTATTCATGATTTCCAGGAAATCGGGCAATTGATCTACCGTTCTTGGGCCGATCAGTGGTGCGGTAATCCCCGGTTGATCCTTGCACCAGACGACTGCAAGTTGTGCCGCAGTCAGGCCAACTCTTTTGGCGATTTTCGTAAATTCGATGCCGACTTCGATTCCACGACGGGTAACACGATCAGCATAGAAGCCACCGCGAAGAATGGCGCGTGAGTCATCAGGATAATTATCTGCGTCATCGTAACGTCCTGCCAATACGCCCATAGCCATAGGTGACCAGGTAATGACGCCGACGCCGTGCGCTTCGCACATTGGCAGCAATTCGTTTTCTATCCGTCGGTCGAGGAGGTTATAGGGTGGCTGTTCGCAAACAATTCTGGCGTAGCCTTTTAGCTCACTGACCATGATGGAATTCATGACGGCCCATGCCGGGTGCGTCGAACAACCTATGTAACGAATTTTGCCCTGGGTTACGAGGCTATCGAGTGCAGATAATTGCTCGTCCCATGGGATATTTGGTGACGGTCGGTGTATTTGATAGAGATCGATATAGTCAGTCTGCAAACGTTTCAGCGAATTTTCACAAGCGCGAATAATATTGAGACGCGTATGGCCATGATCGTTAGGTCCAAATTGCGCCGGGTCATCCACGCTGAATCCTGGTCGACGCTGTCCGTGGTCGACTTTCGTCGCAATCAAGACCTGGTCGCGCTTGCCCAGTTTCTTTATTGTTTCGCCAATGACTCTTTCGCCGGCTCCATTCGCATACGTGTCGCCAGTGTCGAGGAGATTAATACCAGCATCCAGCGCCATCTCCAGAATGCGCGCCGATTCGTCGGCTGGCGTCGGATCCAAGAAGTTGTCGGTGCCAAGTGCCAGAGGTGCGACCTGAATACCAGTTCGACCTAGAATTCGATAATCCATTTTGTACTTTTCCTAAAGGGTAGAGCCGGAGTTTAGCTAAGATCAGCATCCTGATCGTTATCGCTCAGATCGTACCAAATCGTCTTGGTCTCGCAGTATTGATCATGCGCGAGCAAAGAATTGTCGCGCCCACCGAAACCGGACTGCTTGTAGCCACCAAACGGCGTTGAAATATCGCCCTCGCCGAAGCAGTTAACCGTCACAGTGCCGGCTTGCAAGTCACGCGCCATCCGATGCGCTTGCTTCACGTTTGATGTGAACAACGATGCCTGAAGACCATATTCTGTGTCGTTTGCGACCGAAATCGCTTCTGACGGGCTATCAACTTCAATGACAGAAAGAACCGGACCAAAAATTTCCTCGCGACTAATTCGCATATCGCGACCAACGCCGTCAAAAATGGTCGGTTCAATATAAATGCCGTTGCCGATGTCAATAGATTCACCGCCCAATATGATAGACGCACCTTCTTCCTTACCAATATTGATGTAATTCATCACCTTGTTGAAGTGTTCTCGCGTATTCATGGCACCCAGTTTGTTCGACGGGTCAAGAGGATAGCCCGTGCGCCAATCCGACGTTTTCTCAATGACTTTCTCAAGCAGATCATTCTTGATCCCTTTCTGCACAATCAGCCTCGAATTTGATGAGCAATTTTGTCCCATATTCCAGAACACAGCTTGTGCAACATGTTCGGCAACGTAGTCAAGATTGTCGGCATCGTCGAGAACGACACAAGGATTCTTGCCGCCAAGCTCCAAAACGATGCGCTTCAAATTCGATCGGGCCGAGTACTCAAGAAACCGACGGCCGATGACAGTAGAACCGGTGAACGAGACTGCATTGACATCCGGATGCATGCCCAGTGCCCCCCCAGCCTCGGGCCCGTCGCCCGGAACGACCGTCAGCACCCCAGGCGGGATGCCCGCCTCGATGGAGAGCTCAGCGAGTTTCAGTGCCGTCAGGCTCGTTTGAGGCGCCGGTTTAATGATGACGCTGTTGCCGGAGGCGAGCGCCGGCCCAAGCTTCCAAGCAGCCATCATCAGCGGGAAGTTCCAAGGGAGAATGCAGGCCACAACGCCGATAGGTTCTCGAACGATCATTCCAAGTGCATCGTCTCCAGAGGGCGAAATTTTGCCATACAACTTGTCGGCCGCTTCTGCATGCCATTCGAGGCAATGCAGTGACTCCGGAACATCAATCTCAACGCAGTCGCTGATTGGTTTGCCGCTGTCAATGCTTTCAAGGACGGCCAGTTCATGTCGATGCCTCTTCATCAGTTTGACCAGCTTGATCATTGCATGCTTACGTTCCGTAGGATGCAATCGCGACCAATAACCGCGATCGAACGCCTCGCGTGCCTTACCCACCGCAAAGTCAATATCTTCAACCTGACAAGCGGCGACATCCGTAATCACATCGCCGGTTGCCGGGTTTACGCTGGGAATAGTTTTGCCCGACTTGGCGGACATGAATTTGCCGTTGATAAAGGCGTTGGAGGGTAGGTCAATAGAGCTGGCAATCGCCTCAAATTCGGATTCAGTTAACAGCGCGGACATGCCGTACCTCATTGTCAGATTTTGGTTCCTGTCCTGCAAGAATCGCTTTGATCGAAATTTTTACAGTGTCGATGACCTCACGAAACTGGCGCGCCAGCTCCTTGTTAAGTGGCTTCATCGGTTTTCGAACAGTACCCGCCGGAAGGCCGACATAATCCGCGCCGTACTTTGCGCACTGCACAAATTTTCCGCCCCGCTCTAGCACAGTGGTTAGGGGTAGCAATGCGGACATCAAGGCACGGGCCTTAACGAAATCTTTTTCACGAACGCATGTGTCGTAAAACGCCACCATTTCGTTTGGCAGGAAATTGCCAATCGCGGTAACCCAGCTCGTCGCGCCCCAGACGAAAAACTCAAGCGCCTGATCATCAGCCCCACAACTGATTTGTATTTGTGGGAACTCACGCGCAAGCATATGTAAGCGATCAATATCGCCACTTGCTTCTTTAATAGCTGCGAAATTGTCGCGCTGACCGACGCGCTGCAGGAATTCCTCGCTCATATCGGCGCCGGTGCGTCCCGGATAGTTGTAAAGGATAATTGGCAGACCGGCGCTTCGCTCGACCTCCAAGCAATGGCTGGCCAACTCTTTTGCGGTAGGCACAGAGTAGTAAGGTGCCGCCAGGAGCATGCCGTCCACGCCCACTTCTCGGGCTGCGGTTGCATAAGCACAGGCACCCTGGGTAGTGATGTCGTTAATACCTACTATGAGCGGAATACGTTTGTTGATTACGTCCTTGGCAAAAGAAAATTGGCGAATTCGTTCCTCCTTAGACAGGGCGTAGAATTCACCTGTTGTTCCGCCCACAATAATGGCATGAATACCGCAGTCGATCATATGTTCAATCAGGGCGGCATGCCCGTCTTCGTCAATCGACCCGTCCTCGTGAAAAGGTGTGATGATTGGCGGAATAATGCCTTCAAATCTCATAGGTTTTCCTATATTTCACACAGCCTGTCAGGGCCGTCATGCTTAACGATGCGCTGCCATCGTTCAATAATTGTATATTATATACAAGCTTTTTCAGGACGTGGTTTTTATATTTGTCCTCATACACTCTTTTTTTTGGTCGGCAAATATGCGGAACGAAAGACCGCGCAACTCAACTCAATAATTCACAAGATACTGACTCTCGCAAAATGATTTTCAAGTCCATCGTGTTTGCTATGGTCGTCGTATTCGCCGTTGTCTCCTATTGGCGCGGCATTTGGTACTTGTCGGACGTGCTCGTATTTCCAAAGCCGAGGAACAAACTGTACAGTCCTCTCGTTTCGGCCATTACCGGCATTTTAATTCTCGCTTCCATGCGTAGCTTTTACTTCGTTCTAGCGCCACCATTGCAGCGCATGAATATTCGTTGACCCTGTTTCTAGTGCACCAGGTGGATGCGGTTATTCGCAGGCTGAATCCACTCAATACCAAGTTCGGTGACTGCTTGCGGGTTGGAAAAGTTAATCGTGATCGGAAAACCGGGGCGACTCGATAAATTTGTGTGCACGGCAAATTCAAACGCAAAAATGTGGTTTGGCTGAATGACGAAGTCGTCCCGGTCGCGTCTAAACGGTGCCATAGACGGCCCAACCGTAACCAGAGATCCACCATTATTGCCCATTGCATGCAAGTCAAAGTAGAAACCGGACTTTTCTGTGTTCTTTAGCATGTCCTGTATCATCTTATAGTCGTCCGCAGGATCATCGGTAAACGGTGTATAAATGTAATCCGCGTTTTCCAGCGCGGTGACAATTGCCGCAAGTGCTTCACCCGAAGTCATACCGACTTTAACCTGATCACGAATAATTCCTTGTGCCTTTTTTGTTTGGTCCCAGGCAAACTGCAATTCATCCGGCACGCCAAATTCGCCCTCCAGCGGAATGTAGGCATGGTGCTTGGTATCAACACCAAACGACTCCTCGCCAAAGTCCATCCACTTCGCAGCGCCGGCGAAAGCAAAGAAATCGCCGCGCTTAAATACATAGTCGGGGTGCCGGATCCATGACGTTGCGTGCGGCTCGCGTATGCGTTCGGATTTGGCCGAGTAATATATTCTTGCATCGCAATTGCATTCACCAATTGTTGTGACGCCCGGTACTATTCGCGCCAGGTTTTTCATTGCATTCTGGCGTGCAATCTCGAGAGTGTTGGCCTGTACGACGACCTCACGAAGCAAGCGGCGCGACCGGTATTCGGTAATTAAATGTTCTGCCGATACGATTCGTTTAGCGTAGTCCGGACCCAGGACCTTCCTGAGTTTTTCCATCTGCGTGTATGAAATACTGTCCGCCGCAGCCAGCCAGTCGGAAAAGTTGACAGCAATGGTTTTTGGGTCATGGCTTGTAACGTATTCCCGAATTTCCATGTACACAGAGAAATCAGTCTTGCCATAGTCGTAACCAGCGATCGCCCGCGCGACTTCAGTCGAGCCCTGCACATCAACAGATCGGATACCACCGGGACCAGTAAACAGCCCACCAAACAACGCGCGTTCAACGCGGTCACCCGTGTCCGTGAATATCAAGTATCCATCAACGACGCCAAACTCATACTCCAGCGAATTCGGTTGCCCCAGTCTGCCGACATGAATCCACATATCGACTTGGTTACTACGCATTGCATTGGGCAATACTAATTCGAGCTTGTCGTTACGAATCAGATTGAGAACCGTCTCAGCATCTGGTGTATAGGAATCAGTTTGCGCGAAACTCGGAGACGCGATATGACAAATCGCAAAAGCAATGGTTGCAAGATATCGCATAGACTATTTTCTCAACGAAAACGGGGCACAATTAATCTGTGCCCCGCGTATTCAATTAACCGGAGATTTGCACTAAATCTTAGAACTTGCTCCTGTATTGAACACCAAATGTCATTGGGCGTAGGAGTATCGTTCGTCGAAACTCATTCGCCAAGCCATTGGAGAATACCTGTCCGCGCTCGTCGAAAATATTGTCGACGAAAACGGTCCATTGAGATCTGTCTGACTCCAAACCGACGCGTAGATTCGCCACGCTATATTTGCCCGATTTGGTGCGTGGGTCTCCGAATTCGAACGCGCCAATAATTTCACCGATGTATTGCGCATCGACACGTACAAATCCATTTCGATTATTTGACATCGGCCAGATATAGTCGCCGGAAACGGCTAACTGCATGTCCGGTGAGCCTGGCAGTCTGTCGCCGGCCACGGCACCCAGGAACGGCTCGTCACCGTCGACTGAGGCATCAACCCATGAGCCACTTCCGGAAAGAGTAAACCGGTCTGAAATGGCGAACGCGTACTCAGCCTCTATACCAATACTCGTTGCTGACGCAGCATTTGCGCCAAAACCGGTATTACACTGGCCTGTAATATCGTCAATTTCGACCTCAACCTGGATGTCTTTCCAATCGCCGTAGAAAAACCCGGCCGAATACTGGCCGCGACCACCCGCCGTTTTACCTTTGACGCCGATTTCATGCATCCAGAGTGTGTCACTGGTGGTACCAGGGATACGGCCATCTACAAGGAGTCCACCAAGCCCGTTGGCGGTCAGGAAGTCTGTTACAAAACCGTCACACCCGGGATCTATAGGTGGCGGCACCTCGGATCCGAAGCCAAGCCTGAATCCTTCAGCAGATTGCACGAAGAGCATCATGTCATCACTGATGTCATACGACAGGTTAAATTTGAATGTATTGAACTCTTCAGGAAAAGGTTCGGTAGCAAACACGTCAATGAGCGCGGAACCATCATCTTCAGCTTCTTCAGGAATGACGGCGTAAGCCTCAAAGTTGCTCTCGAAATTAGAACGCCGATAGCCGACTGTGCCTTGAAGCCTATCAGTGATGAAATACGTGGCCTCACCGAAGACTGAGGCTTGCTCGAGAAACGTGGTGAAGTCTTCTGCGAAGAAAAAGTCAGCCGGACTACCATTGACGTTTGCAGTGCCTAAAAGTGCACCACCACCTACACCCAGAAAATCTCCGACAGAAACGTCCTCTTCGCCTTTCTCGAAGTACGTGCCTATATTCCATGCCCACTTGTCATCGTCATCAATATTAGATGTCAATCGGAATTCTTGCGAAAACGTATAGTTATCATTGTCATCATTGATGTACAGACGAACCGAAGACGGCGCAACTGCAAGCGCTTCAGCTGCCGTTAGTGTGTCGTCTCCCTCGAAATCGCGAATAAGCGGCAATGAGCGGTCATTCCTGCGAATAAAATCCATTTGCAAATAACCAGTTGACGACATGAGATTTGCAAATCCCATGTCAAGCTCAAAGGTTAAGTCGTGCATCTGCATCTTGTTCGTCAGAAGCTCAGGCGTCAGCGTCGCACTACCCTGATCTAAGGCCAAGACATCGGTACCCCGAGATTCCGGGAATCCAGATTGTTGGAGATCCTGCCAAAAATACTTGTAATCGAATGTCAGATTATCAGTCGGCACGAAACGGAGCGAGACACGAGCTCCTGAATTTTCGATTGCGGCTACGTCATCCAGGCCAAGGACCGAATTTGTGAGAAAACCGGCGTCGTCCTGACTGTAGGCGACAAGGCGCATCGCTAATTTGTCCTCGACCAACGGAATATTGACCATGCCATCGAGAGAGTAGTTGGTGCCAACGGCCTTACTGGTTGTAGATACTGAAGCAGCGACGTTGGTGCTAAATTTTGTGACATCAGCGCGATTCGTTATATAGCGAATGGTACCGCCCAACGATCCACCGCCAAACAGTGTGCCCTGCGGGCCACGAAGTATTTCAATACGTTCCATATCAAACGTACGCGGGCTACCAGTAGCAATCATAGTCGTAATGCGCTGCTCATCAAGGTAGACGTCATTCACTCTGGATTCTGTAGACGTGCTGGTTTGAATGCCGCGAATGATTACGTTTTTTCGGGCAGCACCCTGATCGATTACTGCAAGGCTCGGCACTCGTCGGAAAAAATCAGCAATCGAGTTGATTCCAGCTGCTTCGATCTCCTGTTCACCGATAGCGGAAATTGCCAATGGGACGTCGAAAATTGACTGTTCGCGCTTTTGCGCAGTAACCACAATTTCCTCCAGCGCGTTATCGTCGTCCTGTGCAAATAGCGGCGTTACAAGAAGGCTAAGCACTACCGAACCGGCCATGGCACGAATAAGAGCTATGAATGATTTGTTTGGGTTTCGCATTGAAAATTGCTCCGCTAGGATTGAGAGAAACATTTATTAAGGCACGCTTTAGAGAAACATCAAAATAGCGGCCACAGCGTCAAGCCGCTGTCGTCGGATACGATATTCGCATAATAGTATAAAATATACAATGCGAATTCTAGTCGAGCGCGCAGGCCAGCAAGGGCAACAAGGGCAACAAATCCTGGAGCAGGGCTGGTCTTAATTCGGCCAAGAATCAGGTCGAATCGTCAGTCAGTCTACTTAGCCCCGGGCCGGAAAATCGGCGCCCTAGAAGGTTGGGTTTTCACTATTCAAGATCGCCACACTGCCGCAGAAGATACCAAATACCGGGCTACCGCAAGATAGGACCATCGTACATAGCAGCTCCGAGATTTCGGCTGTTTCGCGAGTACGTGACTTGTCGCAAATTCTGTCAGTCGGCCCCCATGACGTATATCTCGAAATTTCCGTCGCACATTGAATCAAATGCAATCCGAGCCCGGGTCAATGCATGTATTGACCGCCATTCACAAAGAACTTGGCGCCGGTGGTGAACCTAGCATTCACTATACAATGAACCATATGTGTGATGTCTTCGAATTCGCCAAGACGCCCCATTGGCAAGGTTGCCAGTTCCTTTTGCAGGCCATCGTCAGTTTCAAGATCGTAGCGTTCAACGACTTCGCGTGTTTTCACTGAGCCCGGCACAAGACAGTTCACGCGAATTCTCGGCGCCAGCTCCAATGCCATGCATTTGGTCAGAACGATGACGCCGGCTTTCGCCGCGCAAAAGTTAGCGCCGTTTTTCCGGCCAATCGATCCGGCGGCAGCACCCAAGTTTATGATCACACCTTCTCTGCCGGCACTATGAAACACGAATTCCTGACCACATACGAAATGGCCTTTCAAATGCGCATCAATAACGGCGTCCCACATCTTGTCGGTAATATCAACAAAAGGTGCGTCAATGTTGATGCCAGCACAATTGACCAGCACGTCGACTTTACCGAACTTGTCTACGGCTGCACCAAACATTGACTTAACAGCATCACGATCAGCCACATTTGCCTGACAAGCCAATACGCTGTCGGCTCCGAATTCATCGGCAATCTCGTCATGCAGCGTATCCCCTTCTCCGTCATTAAGATAATTTATTACGACGTTATAGCCTTTCTGCGCGAAGCTACGTATTAACACAGCGCCCAGTCCCGTTGCGGACCCTGTGATTAGAACCACCTGCTTGTCAGTCACCGTATATCCTTGTTGTTTCTCATATTCGTATATTGTATTCGTAGGTCTTCATGAAACCGAGATTTCTGATTATAGTGTCATCGACTTCAGCGGACGACAATGATGTCCTCGTTGATCGGGGAAAGATACTCAACGCCGTTATGCGTAACGATCGCGTTGTCTTCGAAATTGATACTCACGCGTTTATTCCACTCAGGAACCCACGCATTGAATTCAAATTCGAATGCAAAAATGTGCGTCGGCTGGATTGTCAGATGCGCACGATCAGATCTCCACGGGGCCATCTGGGCGCCAGTCGCTGCATCACCGACGCTCGTGTTTCCAGTCGTGTGCATATCGACGGAAAAACCAAACTTGTCGGAGTCGCCAAGCTTATTCATCAGATCCCGGTATTGAGAAGTCCTGTCATCCGACGGTG
>JAQWSV010000251.1 GCA_029243005.1 Woeseiaceae bacterium | reverse complement strand
CCTCGGCCGGACTGGTGCTGGCGGGTCTGGCAGCCGACGGTGAAACGCTCGTGGATCGCATCTATCACGTGGACCGCGGTTACGAACGTATTGAGGAAAAGCTGCGCCAGCTCGGCGCGGATATCCGGCGGGTACTGGGCTAGGGCGGCGACTGCGGGCGCCGTTCGGCGGCTTTTAGCTCGGTGCAGAATTGCTGTGAGTTCCGTAGCCTCTCAATTTCCACGGTGGCACCCGGGTTGAGTCTAGCGACGATCGACTGGAGCAGGAAAATCAGGATTGGTTTGAGGCGCGCCATGTTGATTCTGCCGCTTTAATCCAATTAGGTATTTGTGCCGATGCAGGCGTCTTAAACGCCTTGGTCTCTAGCCAATTTTCAATGGCCCTGTGTATAATGCGCGACTGATTCCGCACCCAGTCCCGAGCTCACCGCCATCCTGTCGGTACAACGGGCCTGGTAGCAAATCTACCAGTTTTCAAACAAAGCGATAAACCGTCTGCGTGAGAGTCGTGTCAAATCGTTGCAGGAAGAGTTTGAGTTAATCAAAACCATGGGATATACGGAAATCTAGGCTGGATTTCACCTCCCGAGTCCCACCCAAATTTTGAGCATCATTCAGACTATTTTAAGCAAATGAGGACGATAGACGCGTGCCAGATGGGGTATAGGAGTGCTACATGACTGATGACGTAGATCAGATCGATCGCAAGAGGCGTCATTTCCTGACCGTTGCAACCCTGGTGACCGGTGGTGCCGGCATGGCGGCGGCGGCGGTCCCTTTTCTGTCCTCGCTGAAGCCGAGTGCCCGCGCCCAGGCGCTGGGCGCGCCGGTTGAGGTTGCGGTCGGCTCCCTGGAGCCGGGTGAAATGGTTCGTGTCATGTGGCGCGGACGTCTTGTTTTCGTGCTGCGGCGCGACGAAGAAATGCTGTCGCGACTGAGCAGCGTCACCGAGTTTCTCGATGATCCGGATTCGCAAAACCCGGAACAGCAGCCCGAGTTTGCGGTGAATGAGTATCGATCGATCAATCCCGAGTTTCTCGTGATCGAAGGAAGCTGCACGCATCTTGGTTGTGCACCGCTGGCGGAGTTCCAGGTTGGTCCGGCCGACGACTGGCATGGCGGCTTCTTCTGTCCCTGCCACGGGTCGCGATTCGATCTCTCCGGTCGCGTTTACAAGAGTGTGCCTGCGCCGACCAACATGCGTGTTCCGCCTTACCGGTTCATCCGTGAGGACGTGATCATAATCGGCGTGGAAACGGGAGCGGCGTAATGGCTCGAATCGAATCTGAAGTCGGCATCCGCACGAACACATTCATGAAATGGGTTGACGATCGTTTTCCGTTCACGGAGACGTTGAAATACCACATTACCGAGTACTACGCGTCCAAGAACTTCAACTGGTGGTACATCTTCGGCGTACTGTCGATGGTTGTTCTGGTCATTCAGTTGCTGACCGGCATCTTCCTGACGATGAACTACAAACCGGCGGCGGCCGATGCATTTGCGTCAGTCGAATACATCATGCGCGATGTCGAGTGGGGCTGGCTCATTCGCTATATGCATTCCACTGGTGCGTCGTTCTTCTTTATCGTCGTCTACCTGCACATGTTCCGTGCGATGCTGTATGGCTCTTATAAGAAGCCTCGTGAGCTGATCTGGTTGATCGGCATGTTGATTTTCTTCGTGCTTATGGCTGAAGGTTTCGCCGGTTACCTGCTGCCCTGGGGCCAGATGTCCTACTGGGGCGCACAGGTCATTATCTCGCTCTTCGGTGCTATCCCGTTTGTGGGTGAGGCGCTGGTTGAGTGGATCCGTGGTGACTACGCGATTTCAGATGTCACGCTGAACCGCTTCTTTGCCTTTCACGTAATCCTATTACCGCTGATCCTCGTTGCACTGGTGTTCCTGCACATTGTGGCGCTGCATCATGTGGGTTCGAATAACCCCGATGGCATCGAGATCAAGGAAAATAAGGGACCGGATGGTGTGCCGCTGGACGGCATTGCGTTCCACCCGTACCACACGACCAAGGACCTGGTTGGGATCGTCGTATTCCTGATGATCTTCTCAGGCGTAGTTTTTTTCGCGCCGGACATGGGCGGCTATTTCCTGGAACATGCCAACTTCGAACCGGCCAATACGATGGCGACCCCCGAACATATCGCGCCCGTTTGGTACTACACACCTTATTACGCCATTCTGAGGGCGGTCCCTGACAAGTTCTGGGGCTTCGTGCTTTTCGGCATGTCAGTTGTCCTGCCGGTTTTCCTTCCCTGGCTTGATCGATCTAGAGTGAAGTCGATTCGTTACCGTGGCTGGATCCACAAAATGGCACTGAGCGTGTTCGTCATCAGCTTCCTGATGCTGGGCTGGCTGGGACTGCAGCCTGCGGAAGGTTTGTACGTTACACTGGCTCGGATTTTCTCCGTTTTGTACTTCGCTTTCTTCTTATTGATGCCGTATTACACGACCATCGACAAGACAAAACCGGTTCCTGAGAGGGTCGTCTTTCATGGATAAACCGATGAGACTCATATCCGGGCTGGCCGCGATGCTGCTGAGTGTCGGTGTGTTCGCTGCCACTGAAATTGAACTCGAACTGGCCAATAACGATCCGGACGACATCGAGTCACTGCAGCGCGGTGCGCGTAATTTCATGAATTACTGCGCCGGCTGTCACTCCGCGAAGTACGTTCGTTACAACACTCTGGGGCGGGACCTGAACCTGAGCGAAGATCAGTTGATCGAGAACCTCATGTTCAACGCCGAGAAAACTTTCGAGACCATCGAGACGAACATGCCGATGGACGATGCGGCTCGCTGGTTTGGTCAGCCGCCACCGGATTTGTCGCTGATGGCGCGAGCTCGCGGCACCGACTACGTTTACAGCTTCCTGAAGGGCTTCTATCTCGATCCGGACAGCCCGACGGGTGTGGACAACCGTGTACTTGTGGGCACCAGCATGCCGCATGTGCTCTGGGAGCTACAGGGATTTCAGACCGCAGAGTTTGAGATCGATGAGAACGGCACGGTGCAATTCGTCCAGTTCGATCAGGCGATGGCCGGTTCAATGTCGTCTGAAGAGTTTGACGAGTTTGCTCGCGACACGGTGAACTTCATGGAGTACATGGCCGAGCCGATTCGTTCGAAGCGGCGTGCGCTCGGTATCTGGGTGCTGGCTTTTCTCATGTTTTTCTGGATTATTTCGTCCATGCTAAAGAAGCAGATTTGGAAAGACGTCACCTGATCGGTGGCGTCATCCATCTGTTGAAAACCAATAACAACAAAACCGAATAACAGCATTCCCAAGGGGGTTCCATAATGGCAGTAATCGCCAATCGCCGGTCTGTGATGACTTTGTTTTCGAAGCCGACGTGTATTCACAGTCATCGTGCCCGCCTGGTGCTCGCGGAAAAGAACATCAATATCGAATTCGTCAGCGTCGACGGGGCAGAATTGCCCGAAGATCTGATGGATCTCAATCCTTATCACTCGGTCCCGACTCTGGTTGACCGCGATCTCGTGCTGTACGACTCACGCGTGATCATCGAATACCTGGATGAACGCTTCCCGCATCCGCCTTTGATGCCGGTTGATCCGGTAACGCGTGCGCAGTTCCGGTTGGCGTTATTCCGTATCGAAACAGACTGGTATCAGCTCGCTGAGCAGTTTGACATGGACGGCGATCGTAAACTGTCAAACAAGTCCAAGAAGATGCTGCGCGAAAGCATTCTTGCAAGTGTCGAGCTGTTTGCTGCTAAGCAGTACTTCTTGAGTGACGATTTTTCACTGGTCGATTGCACCATCGCGCCGATTCTCTGGCGCTTGCCCGTATATGGTATCGACCTGGGCTCGCAGTTGCTGGGCTCCCAGTCGGCTCCTATCGAGGCCTACATGAGGCGTGTATTCGAGCGACGCTCCTTCCAGGAAAGTTTGACGGAGCTCGAACAGGAAATGCGCCTATAGGTTTTTGACCCGCGTCTTATTTGATGCCGGTTATGGAGTGGTATCCTCGGTGCAGTTATGACCGATCTCAGCAAATCCAAGCGGCCTTACCTCATTCGTGCAATGCACGAGTGGATGGGGGATAACGGTCATACGCCGCACATCGTGGTTGATACGGGTGTCGACGGTGTAACGGTGCCTACCGAGCACATCAAGGATGGCAAGATCATCCTGAATATAAGTCATTCAGCTGCACATAATCTCAAGCTAACGAATGCGGGCATCAGTTTCCGGGCGCGATTTTCGGGCATCCCTTTTGATGTCTGGGCGCCTGTGAAGTCGGTGATGGGTATCTACGCCAAGGAAACCGGGCAGGGTATGATTTTCTCGCATGGCAGCGACGGGCAGCCCGAGCCACCCGACGATCCGGAGCAGGATAGCTTCAAGGTCGATCGCTCGCACCTCAAAGTCGTCAAGTAGTGCCGACGACATCCTGTCTTGCATGAGGATCTCGCCGCTCACCCGTGCCATCGGCGGGCACCTTGGGTCATTAGCGGCCTCTGATTTTTTACCCAATTCTGACAGTTGAGCGGGCGGTTTTCGGCGCATATTGGACTGTCATCGCAGCGAAATTAGCGATTGTAGAATGTCTGCCCAATGGTTGTCGCTACCCATCGCAACTGCGTGAAGCATAGTAAGCTGTAACAATTGGGTCGGCCGATACCCGGTCATGATGAGTCACCAAGGCCGGGGCCACGTTCTCAACGATGTCGGTTGGTACATGATCCAGGGCGCCAGACATGAGCCAGCGCACAATCAGAAATGTCTTCAGGTCGGCCATTGTGAGGCGATTGTCTGCAAAGTACTCACCGCCGCCACGTTCGAGCAATTCATTTAGGCCATTGAGAAAAGTGTTAATCCATCCGGATGCCAGCGCCTCGCGCGCCTCCTTAAGTGCTTCGCCCTCTAGTCCGAACGTCCTGACAATGATATGGGTCAGGTCTTCTGTTGCGTCCATCACCTCGTCGCAGTTCAGCGCTTGCAGATGGTCCTCCGGATAGAGCCCGGCCATTCTGCCGATGTAGCGGCACATCGCCGTGGACTGGGTAAAGGCGTTTCCGTCGATCTCGAGAACCGGTACCGCATTGAATCGCGTGTCACCGCGCTTTTCTTGGAATTCCGGAAACGTCCAGCGCTCATCTTCAAACTCAATTCCTGCTGCATGGAAGGCAACACGAACCGGCTCGCCGCGTCCACCGTCAAAGTCGAAGTAAATGAGTCTGTAGCTCGCCATGGTTGTTGTCCCTTTTTGTTTGGTCGCGCCTGATTGTAATCACAAATACTCAGGCTTTGGCCAATGGACCTTTCGGGGTGCCACTTAATCTATTGCTCGCAGAGCAAGGCTATCCGGTTTCGGCTCGTGCACATTTCGGATGGCGACAGTCTTCAGGAATTAATGATTATCTATCTCGAGAATAATGACGAGACTGGCGATGTTTCTAACCAAGAGCAGAGTGCACCGACGGAACGGGCCATTGAGGGTCTGACGCTAACTGCGATTCCTTGAGGATGTCTGCTAGCCGCCGAACAGGTACTCGTCAATCAAGTCACACAAGCAATGAATCGCTACCAGGTGTACTTCCTGGATCCTCGCGGTTCGTCCCGCAGGGACTCGGATTTCAATATCACCCGCTTCCAGCAATCCGGCCATTGGGCCACCATCCTTGCCGCTCAACGCTACCACCTGCATATATCTTTCGTGTGCCGCCTCAATTGCCCGATTGACATTGGCTGAATTACCGGATGTCGATATCGCAAGCAGTACATCACCCTCGCGCCCGAGTGCACGGACTTGCTTGGAGAAGATGTCTTCGTATGTATAGTCGTTGGCAATCGATGTCAGCGTCGAAGAATCCGTCGTCAGTGCAATTCCGGGCAAGCCGGGACGCTCTCTTTCAAAACGGTTCAGCAACTCGGAAGAAAAATGTTGTGCATCTCCCGCCGAGCCTCCGTTACCACAGCTCAGGACCTTGCCATCATCTTGCAGTGCCCGCCCCATCAACAAGCCGGCTTCCGCGATGGGTTCGGAAAGCACGCCCGCTGCTGCCTCGTTGACCTCGAGGCTCTCTGCAAAGTGTGACTTAACTCGTGATTCTGCGTCCATGGTTGATCCTTATGCGCGAAACGCGTCATTTGATCCATTGTATCGTGCCCAGACTAGTTTCTGCGCGCAGAACTGGGATGACGTCGAATCAAATCGGCCAGTCACGATAGTGTACCGACTGTGCATGGAAGGCGAGTGTGGTTCGAGCGATCTTCTGTTGCTTGTGTTCGTCCACTGTCAATGCGGGTGACTCAAAGCCCGCCGATGCCCGGGAGCGAATCTCGACAATCGCTGTCCTGCATTATGAAATCTACTTCACTGAAGCGACAGTGGAAGTTTCGCCTTATCAGGTGTAGGTCATGTCGCTGCAGGAATTTCAGTGTGCGCTTCTCAGCATACGGGCCGGATACCTCCTCAGTCGAAAGAGGGGCCAGACCAGTCCATCGGCACATCACCCGGTGCATCGGGGTTACCAAGCTCGTCTTGGAACTGATTCGCTTCCGGTAGCGCGACCGGTTCGCCGCGCTCGAATTGTGCCCACGCGAGCTTGCGGTGAACACGCCCGTCTGTCGTCTGGAATAATCGTCCCGTTGCTCCGACGATTTCTTCGATGCCGTATTCGCCGGCATTGAACAGTGCGCCAACGAGGTGATATGCGTCGTAGCCCATAGCATGCAGTCGGCTGAGTCGGCGTTCTGTCGGCCAGTATTCGCCGTATATCTCTGGGTAGTCGGCAATCCAGGCAGGCGGCGAAATGATCCATGGCGCGTCGGCGAATTTCACATCGTTAAGATCCGAATCCGATCGTCCGTCCATCGAATAGATGAAGGAAGTCGAATAAACTGGCAATTCGCCTGAATAGTGAAACTTGAGCTGCGACTTGATCAGTCGACCGGCCCTTGAATCCGCTGCCAGGAAAATGAAGTCAACGTCCTGGCGCCGACGCGGATCAAACTGCAAAGGGCCGCCGATGTTTGCGCGCAGGCGCTGGTAACGCTGCGTACTCTGGCTGAGTCCCATCAGGTTTTCGATCTCGAACGAAAAGTCCTGGGCGTTCGGTTCGTAGTTCTGATAGTCGAGCAAGGTTCCGCCGAGTCCTTCGAATGCCGGCGCGAAACTCGACAGCATCCGTCGGCCCCAGTCATTCGCCGGCACGAGTGCAACGGCGGTCAGTCCGTGGTCATCGACTGCGCGTTGTGCAGCCGAGGCTGCTTCGTCTTCTGGCGACAGCGCAAACTGGGAAAATCCCGGCGGTGGCGGAATATTATCCGGCAGGTAATTCAGGCTGAGAACCGGTACCGGCAACAATAACTCGGATGCCAGTTCCGAGACGCTTCTGCGAAGCAGCGGACCGACGACATACTCGGCACCGTCCAGTACGGCTTGCTGGTAGGCGTTGCTGACGCCGCCGTCATTGACGTCATAGATACGGATCTCTTGCTGATTGTCGATGCCGCCAACCGCAGAAAAGTACGAACCCAGGAATCCGTTCTTGATCGCGTTGCCCGCCGCCGCGCTGTTGCCCGACAGCGGCAACAGCAATGCAATCTGGCGCGGATAATTCAGCAGGCTGTCTTCGGGCAAGGTGAGGTCCGTCAGGACGCTCGTTGCCGGATGACTAACGAAAGTCTCCTGCCAGCGGACGATGCCATTGCCCCAGCCGATGCCTTGTTGTCCGGTAGAGTTCGCCAGTACTGCAAGTGACAGCCAGCCACGTGCAATTGGGTCGAAAGAAATGCTGGCCGCGTCACGAAGGGCCTGTACATCGACTACTTGCAAGCCTGCCCAAAGGCGTTGGCGACTGGCCTCAATTGCGCGGAGGGTGGTCAGCCAGTTTTCCCGCTGTACATAAATATTGACCGCGCGGGCGGGTTCGCTGCGCTGGAACCAGGCATCGCCACGCAGCGCTTCGACGCGTGCGCGATGATCAGCAGGAAGTGGCTGGCTCGCCAGTGATTCTAGTAAAGACAGGGCGCGCTCCGGCCTGCCTTCCCACAGAGAAAGCGCTGCCGCATTGGCACTCCAGAGCCAGAGCAGTTCACCACCCTCCGGGGCAGGAACCTGGCGCAATGCATTTCTCGCACGGCGTCCGTCGCCGGCAAACAGCCACTGCTCCACTGCCAACAAAGTCAGGCGATCGCGTTCAGGACCGATTTTCGCTGCGGCGAGCCCGATGTAGGTGCCGGCCGCATCGTCGAAGCGACCGGACTGAGTCAGTGATTCCGCCCGTCGTTCGCCCTGGCTGCCGCCAAAACCGCCGCCGGTCGAGGCACAGGCCGCCAGTATCATTGGCGCTACGATGACGACCAGCAGTCGAATTGTTCTGTAAGGTGTTTGCATGATTACGCTTGCCAGCTTATAGACATGCCGTGCAGGATGTCATTCAGCCTGATTCGTTATTTCAAAAATACCTGAACGTGGATACAAGATCTTGAGCGAGGGCACATTATTTGTCGTTGCGACACCGATTGGCAATCTCGACGACCTTTCACCCCGCGCCAGGGAGGCGCTCGGTCGCGCAGACCTCATTGCTGCGGAGGATACGCGCGTGACGGGTCGATTGCTATCGCATGTTGGCATCAAGGTTCGGTCGCTGGCGCTGCATGATCACAATGAAGAAAAAGTAGTGCCCGAGCTGATTGAAGCACTCGAAAGTGGCAATTCGGTGGCGCTCGTCTCCGATGCCGGGACGCCACTTGTCAGCGATCCCGGCTACCGGTTGGTCCGCGCGGCGCACAATGCGGGCATCACGGTTTCTCCGATCCCGGGGCCGTCAGCCCCGGTGGCTGCACTGTCAGCGTCCGGCCTGCCAAGTGACCGCTTCGTCTTCGAAGGTTTTCTGCCAACACGCCAGGCGGCCCGGAAAAGGCGTCTCGAGGCCTTGCGCCCGGAAACGCGGACGGTGCTGTATTTCGAGTCCGTACACCGCGTTGCGGAGACGATAAGCGACATGCGGTCCGTATTGGGTGATTCACGCCAGGCCTTCATCGGACGGGAATTGTCGAAGCTGCACGAGCAATGTGTCCCGGGTAGCCTGGCCGAACTGGCCGACAGCCTTGCGGATGGCCGGATCCCGCTGAAAGGTGAGTTTGTCATCGGGGTTGGGGGTATCACCGACATGGAGAAAGACACCTCCGCGGCGGATGCAGACCATTGGCTTGGCGAACTCATGGCTGTCATGCCTGGCAAGCAGGCCGTCGACATTGTTGCCCGTGTGACCGGCGTGCCGCGCAATACCGTGTACCAGCAAATGCTGGCCAGGAAGAAGGCCGATTCCTGACCCACAGGGTGTGCGTTTCTAGTATGATTCCCGGCCCCCGACCGGGGGACAGAAAGTGAGAGTCGGCCAGGCAATCGCCGGGCCCTTTTAGGGCCTGGAGGAAAGTCCGGGCTCCGTCAGGCAAGGCGCCAGGTAACGCCTGGAGGGCGCAAGCCCATGGAAAGTGCCACAGAAAATATACCGCCAGCTTGCTGGTAAGGGTGAAATGGTGCGGTAAGAGCGCACCGCGCGGGTGGTAACACGCCGCGGCACGGTAAACCCCGCCTGGAGCAAGACCAAATAGGGGAGCAGCGGCGGCCTTCGGGCCCCGACCGTCGCCTGAGCGGGCTCCCGGGTAGGTTGCTAGAGGCAGTCGGTGACGGCTGTCCCAGATGAATGGTTGTCCTCGACAGAACCCGGCTTACGGCCGGCTCTCTCTTTCTCTTTTAAAAACAATAAGTTATAATTATCATCCAAGGCGTTGGGCGGAGATTTGCGCGCAAGCGGGTTCACCTATGTGGGAAAACGCGCAAGGCCTTGCTGCCGCTGTCTGGCGACCCAATCTTTAGCATTAAGTTAGGAAAGCAGTACAAGTCATTGATTTTTAGCCCCTAAACCTCGCCACAATTTGCCTTTATTTGGCCACCAAATAGCCTCTAAGTCCCTGTACAACAACAAATAATTGGAATTATTGGTTGACGGTGACGGAGGGCATGAATAATATGGAGAAAAGTGGAGAAAAGTGGGAGGAAGGGGTAAATGCGGTCACCACTCAACGAGTGCCGTTACCTGACCCCGAAAGACAACCGTGCTGCGTGGGGCTACCAAAGTCACTTTGGACGCAAAAGGGCGTCTGGCCATTCCGACCCGTTACCGGGACCGGATTGCTGCGCGTTGCGATGGTCAGCTCGTTGCCACGGTCGACAAGGACTACTGCCTCCTCCTCTATCCGCTCCCGGACTGGGAAGAAATCGAACGCAAATTGATGCGCCTGCCGAGTCTCGATCAGCGAGCTCGCCGCCTGCAGCGGTTGATGGTCGGACACGCTACGGAAGTAGACGTCGATGGTCACGGACGCATTCTTTTGTCGCGTGAACTACGCGAGTTCGCCGGACTCGATCGGCAGGCAGTGCTGCTCGGGCAAGGCAATCGATTCGAGCTGTGGAATGAAGAGCGCTGGGACGAAACACGAGATGGTTGGCTGAACGATGGGGATGACGCAGATCTATCCGCTCAGCTCGAAAACCTCACCCTGTAAATCCGTTTCGGCGGTGTGAACGACGAAATAAAAGGTGCCAGTCGCCACGTGCCGGTTTTGTTGGGCCCGGCAATCTCGGGCCTGAGCCTGAAAGAGGGTGGCTGCTACATAGACGGAACGTTTGGCCGGGGAGGCCATGCAGGGGCAATATTGCAGCAACTTGGACCCGATGGTCGTCTCCTGGCGATCGATCGCGATCCGGATGCCATTGCGGCAGCACCTGCTTCCCTTCTGGACGATCCACGACTGACTTTGATCAACGGGACATTCTCGGAAGTAAGGACGTATGCGACTGAAAGGGGCCTGCTCGGACAAGTGGATGGGTTGTTACTCGATCTGGGGGTCTCGTCACCACAACTGGATGAAGCCCGACGCGGCTTCAGTTTCCGCGCAGAGGGGCCGCTCGACATGCGAATGGACCCGACATCGGGCCAATCCGCAGCCGACTGGCTTCAATCGGTGGACAGTCAAACTTTGAGTAAGGTGTTGAAAGAATTTGGTGAAGAGCGATTCGCTGGGCGCATTGCTCGGGCAATTGTCGCCGCGCGCGAGTCGGCGCCGATTCGTACGACTACAGAGCTGGCGGACCTCGTCAGCAAGGCCGCGCCTGCACCGAAAAAAAGGCGTCACCCCGCAACGAAAACCTTTCAGGCAATTCGCATCTTCATCAACCGGGAGCTGGATGAACTCAAGGCGGCGCTGAAGGAAACGATCGACTTATTGGCGCCAGGCGGACGACTCGCCGTGATCAGCTTTCACTCTCTCGAGGACCGGGTGGTCAAGCGCTTCATGCGTGAAGCATCGCGAGAGCCAGAGCACTATCGCGGGCTGCCGGACATCCCAAGAGAATTCCGCCCCCCGTTGAAAACGATCGGCAAGGCAAGTGCCCCGTCCGATGACGAAGTAGCAGCCAATCCACGCGCGCGCAGTTCACGGCTGCGTGTTGCGGAGCGTATTTCATGAATTTCACGACGGGAAAACAATCCTTCGTTTTGACGATGGTATTTGCCGCCGTCTGCGTGATGTCAGCGATTGCGCTTATCTACACAAAACACGAATCGAGAAAGCGCTTCGTCGAACTGGAGCAACTGACGACGGAGCGCGACGAGCTGAATATCGAGTGGGGCCAGTTACAGATCGAGCAAAGCACCTGGGCGACGCATGCACGCATCGAACAGGTTGCGACGGAGAAGCTGTCGTTGGTGCGGCCGAAGTCCACGGAAATCTATGTCATTGAAGAGCAATGAGTCGGGGCGCAAAGACAAAACAGCAGACTGCCCAGAGCTTCACGAGCAGGTTGTCACTTGTGATTGCGTTCTTCGCGATCACGGCCAGTGCATTGCTCGCGCGCGCTGTGCATCTGCAGGTCTTCAACACTGAATTCCTGAACCAGCAGGCTGACACCCGGCACCTGCGGAACGAAAAGATTTTTGCGCATCGCGGATCGATTACCGATCGCAACGGAGAACCGCTCGCGATCAGTACACCGGTCGACAGCGTCTGGGCAAACCCGCAGGAACTGGCGGCTGCAGTCGATCGAGTCCCTGAGCTCGCCCGGGTACTTGAAATAAATGGCGATCAGCTCATGCGGCGCATCACGCGCAGCATGGATAGGGAATTCCTGTATCTCAAACGCCACCTGAGCCCTCAGCAGGCCGACCAGGTGCTGGCGATGAAGCTGCCAGGCGTCAATGCTGTACGTGAATACCGCCGTTACTACCCGGCTGGCGAAGTTGCAGGTCACTTGGTTGGCTTTACAAATATTGATGATGACGGCCAGGAAGGTCTGGAGCTTGCCTTCAATCACTGGTTGTCAGGTGAGTCTGGCGCCAAGCGTGTACTAAGAGATCGTCTGGGGAGAGCGGTCGAAAACGTTGCGAGCATCAAGCCGGCGCGGCATGGCCGTAACTTGCGTTCCAGTATCGACCTGCGACTGCAATACGTAGCCTATCGAGCG
>JAQWSV010000241.1 GCA_029243005.1 Woeseiaceae bacterium | reverse complement strand
GGCACCAGCCGTTTGCAGCGGGATTCGCTCGAGCTCGGCCTCGCTGCGGTTGCTGTACGTTCGCGCGTTGACACCACAGACAGGATCGTAAATGTCAGGGCATCCCGAACCTGCACAAGCGCCCATGCTGTCAACTTCGATGCCAGCAGCGCTAGCGAAACAGATATTGTTGTACGTGTTGCCATCAACCCCGCAGACCGGGTCGATATCCGTCGGGCAGACTCCTTCATCGACCGCGCAGGCGCCGGGCGTTACTTCTTCGAGACCAGCCTCCACGGCGAAACACTCATTAGCATAAGTGGTGCCGTCGATGCCGCAAACCGGCGCATAGATTTGGGGGCAGACCGTCCCAATTTCCGGCCGATCGACACCCTCGTTCTCGATTGAAGTGCATTCGCCAAGGACCGCAATCTCCGTACGCGCCGCGTTGGCCATGCATTCATTACTGTAGGTTCTGCCATCAACGCCGCAGACCAGATTGTAATCCATCTTACAAGCTACCTCATCGCCAGCTTGCTGAGCGCCAGCATGCCCAGAAAACAGCATGGCCAGCGCAAGCGTTACCGCTTTCAGCCAGTCACCCGAATACATTTTTGATTCAAAACCCGACATGTCTTTCCACAACAGCAAACAGGATCACGATGTTAGACGCTAATTGTTACAGCTTGTTCAATCGGCAGCCACCGGCCGCGGGCCCTTCACGGCACGGCAAACCGCAATTATCTACCTTACTACGAAATCCCTCGGCCCCAATCAATGTCTAGCTGCGGGAATGATGCTACCCACCGAAACAAGATCAATCCCTCGCGCCTCGAGTGACGGGAGCGCCTGTTCCAGAAAATCCAGCGTCGAATGATAAGGATGACCAATAGCGACTGCCGTCCCGCGCTCCCGTGCCAGTTTTTCGAGTCGCGCAAACTCTCGGGCGATCGTGCCGGGGCGCACGTCGGGGTCGAGAAAGACATCGCGCCGGGTTGCCGGCACACCGCTCTCTTTGGCGATACGCAGCGCAACACTTTGCGCCGTTGTATAGCTGTCAACAAAAACCAGATCGCCGCGCGCAAGGATGCCCTCCATCAACCAGCGCATGTGGCCTGGATGACGTGTCAGTAAACTGCCTCGATGCGTATTGATCCCGATGATATGTGGTACCACATCGATGCGGTCTGCAAGAGCCGTTGAAAACTGCTCGTGCGTCATGTCGAGAACAAAACTACCAGATCCCACTTGCGCCGAATCAATCGTTGCCTGCAACGGCAGGTGCAGCAGCACATCCTTCCCACTTTCGTGCGCTAACGTGGCTAGCGCGGAAGCGTAGGGTGCGTCCGGCAAAACCGAAAACGATAGGTTGCCGGGCAGACCGATCGCACGCTCACCAGCTGCCCGTTCATAACCCAGGTCATCGATGATGATTGCGATGCGCGGACGCAAATTGTCGGCAGCAGCGGTGCCGAAACCAGGAAAAAGAAGGACCGCCAGAGCGATTTGGAAAATCGACCGTTTGCTCACGCTAGCCCGCCGGAATCAGGGCGTCCATTCCTCGTCGGGCGCCCTCGAGTACATCACCGGTATGTCGTGGAGCAGGCCCAGCGCTTCGATGAGCTGGGCATCCTGTTCACGATCCAGGTCACCGTTCAAGCGCTGGTCCGGAAAACCCCGTGCACCTTCGACGTATACATCCGGCGAGACGCCGATTTCATTAATGGAGTCGCCGGACGGCGTGAAGTACATGGAGGTCGTCAGCTTGATCGCCCGTCCCCGGGACAATGGCGTGACAGTCTGCACAAGGCCCTTACCGAATGTTCTTGTGCCGACAACCGTTGCGCGGCCATGATCCTGAAGCGCGCCGGCAACGATTTCCGATGCAGACGCCGATCCCCCGTTGACGAGCACGACAACAGCAGCGCCATCGAGAATATCCCCGATTTCTGCAGCCCGAGTAAAGTGTGACTCGGGTGTCCTGCCTCGCGCCGATACGATCACGCCGTCGTCGAGAAAGAGATCCGAGATACCGACGGCCGAGTCGAGAATGCCGCCGGGATTGTTGCGCAGATCAAGAATCAGGCCGGTCAGCATTTGGCCTGACGCTTCATTCGCATCGTCCATCAGGACTTCGATCGCGCGACCTGCTTCTTCAGGTGTAGAGTCGTTGAACTGGCTTAGTCGAAGGTAGCCGATCGACTGATCAAGCAGTTCATGCCTAACGCTAACGACCTTGATTCGTTGGCGCGTCAGGTGAAAAGTGAGCGGGTCATCGAAATTCTCCCGACGCACTTTCAGCGTAACTTGGGTACCCGTTGGCCCGCGAAGCTGGTCGATAGTGTCACTCAGGCCGTCCACAACAACCGAGTAATCATCAACTTGAATGATCTCGTCGCCAGCTTCAACGCCGACACGTTGTGCGGGTGTGCCGTCGATAGGCGAAATGACGAGAATTCGATTGTCTACCTGGCTGATATCCAGACCGACGCCGGAGTAACGACCACTTGTGCTGATGCGAATGTCCTGGTATTCGTCCGCATCCATGAATGTTGAATGCCGATCCAGGTCACTGACCATGCCGCGGATGGCGCTTTCCAGGAGCTCCGCATCGTCGATCGGTTCAACGTAATCCCGTTTCACGCGCTCCATGACCTCGGCCAGCATGCGCGCCTGTTCCCAGGTCAGCTCGCGTGCCACCGGCCTGTCCCGATCCGCGAGCACACCACCACCGAGCGACAAGCTGACGCCTAGGATGGTGCCGATCACCACGACTAGGATTCCTCTTGTTTTCAGTGACATGAACACTCCGATGCCGCACTCGTGCTGAGTGCGGTCATTTGACCTTACCACAGCAGGGCGCAGAGATCGGTTGCATACCTTATGTCCTTTGAAGAATCCCGAGGCATTTTCAGTACCCCGTCTTCGGCTGGCGACTGACCCACTGACGCGGGTTCTGTGGCCGGGTACCTTTGCGCACCTCAAAATACAGTCCGGTTTGTTGCTGGCCGCCGCTGTCACCGACAGTCGCAATTACATCGCCGGGGGCTACCCAGTCGCCCGCCGTTTTCAGGGTCGTTTCGTTATAGCCATACAGCGTAAGATAGTCCTCACCGTGATCGACGATGACCAGCAAGCCCATGCCAACAAGCCAGTCCGCAAAAACTACTCTGCCGTGATAGATCGAACGCACCTCGCGACCCCTTGGCGCGGCCAGCACCACACCGTTCCACGTCACCTTGCCACCGGCGCGCGGTTGTCCGAAATCATGAATAAGACTACCGGCGATCGGCCAGGTCAGATTTCCTTTGAGGTTACTGAAAGGCTCTTGGGAGGTAATCGGGTAGTCCGACAGAATGTTCGTGAGCTCGGCGATAAGATGCGCTAGGTCTTGTTCTTCGGCTGCCAACCTGTCGATTTGAGCACTCTCATCCGCGATCCTTGCCTTGAGTGAAGTCAGCAGGGTCTGCCGTTCAGCCTGTGCCGCATCGAGCTCCTTGAGTTCCGCAGCACGTGTATCCGCGAGAGCGGCAAGGCGGCTTTCCTCGGCAGCTGCCTCTGCGCGGAGTTCTGCGAGTTCGGTGATATGGCCGTTCACGGTTTCGATTTTTTCGCCGCGATAGTCACTCATGTAGCGATAGTAAGTCAGCAAGCGTCCTATGGTGGCTGGATCATGCTGATTCAGGAGCAGCTTCAGACGTTCCTGGCTGCCGGATGTGTAGGCTGCTTTGACCTGGGCAACGAGCTGTCCCATCTCACCCGCAAGCTCGTCCTCCCGGCGGGCAAGCTTGTCTTCAATCTCGTCTTTCTTCTTTTCAATGTCGTCATGCTGCCGTTCCAAATCGCGCAAATATGCGCGTTTTTCCCAGATCAAAACCTCGGTCGCCTGCAATTCACCGGTCACCCGGTCCCGCTCTTCAGCCCGCTCGTCCATACTTGATTTAAGGGCGCTGATCATCTCGCGAACCTGCTCAAGCTCCCGCGCCTTGATTTGCGCCAGCTCCGGGTCCTGCGCGACAGCGGCTGCCGCTGTCGCCGCGAGAATGACAAGGAAGGTGAGCCGCCGAAACATGGCCCCGAAGTGTAATGGCATCGCTGCTCAATACACCAGCGAGACTTCTGCGCTGGTATAATGGCCGCTTGGCCGCTTGGCCGCGGCAGTCGCGTGCGCGGCCCGGATTTAGACGTCAGGAAAGATGGAACAGTACTTGGAATTCTCCGCCAATCACCCGATCCTCGTCAGCGCCTTGCTGCTCAGTTTTCTTTTGTTGATCTTCTCGGAGCTGCGCAGGAAATCTCGCGGGCTGACGCATGTCGAACCGCAGGATGCCGTCAAACTCATCAATAATGACGCCGTGGTTATCGATATCCGCAGTTCGGAGTCATTCGCCAGAGGACATATCGTCAATGCGCGCAACATCCCGATGGACGAGCTCGACCCTGACCACAACAAAATCACGCAGCTTGGCTCGAAACCGATTATTGCTGTTTGCGATGCCGGTATGACCAGCACGCGTGCCGTCGACAAACTCCGAAAGGCCGGCCTCGAAAGTGTCTACGGCCTGAAGGGTGGCATCAGCGCATGGACGGACGCCAGCTTGCCGCTGGTGACCGGCAAAAAAACCAAGAGCTAAAGGCTAGACGAATTTCGCGTTGCCGGCCGATTCATGCTTGGGGCCGTCGGTACCGCAACATCTCTATTTACCAGACAGGACGAACATCATGGCAGAAAACGAACAAGCACCAGATAAACAACTTGCGATTCAGAAAATCTACGTCAAGGATTTTTCATTTGAGTCACCATGCACGCCGCAGGTATTTCAACGACAGGACTGGTCACCGAAAACCGATCTCAATCTTCGCAGCTCGCATACGACTATCGCTGACAAAACCCATGAGGTTGTCCTGAGCATTACGATCGAGGCCAAGGAAGAAGACAAAACGATTTTCCTAGTCGAGTTGCAGCAGGCCGGTCTTTTTCACATCGACGGCTACACAGACGAAGAACTCAAGGCCATCGTCGGCAGCTTCTGTCCAAACATTCTTTTCCCTTACTCTAGGGAGTCGATTGCGGGCATTATTTCAAAAGGCGGATTCCCTGAATTCATCCTCCAGCCCATCAACTTCGATGCGCTGTATGCACAGGGCATGGCCCAGGCGGAAGCCGAGGCAACAGCAACGGCCGAGGGTGGTGACAACAATGGTGGTGGTGCCGCGCATTAATCGCGCGACTTTGATTCTATGCCCGCCGAAGGGTCGCCTATCGCAGTTATCGGCGCCGGGTCATGGGGCACGGCGCTGGCGCTGCAATTCGCGAGGAGCGGCCGGCAGGTTAGGCTGTCGGGCAGGGACAAGGATAAACTTCGCCAGATGGCGGCCGACCGGTCGAATGCCCGCTACCTGCAAGATGCCGACTTCCCCGACAACCTCATCGTAGAGGCGGACCTCGAGACATGTCTGGATGGAGTCAACGACATTCTCATTGCTGTGCCAAGCCATGGGCTGCGGGAGACGCTGTCCGGCATTGCGCCTTTACTCGGCGACGACGCGAGAATCTGCTGGGCAACCAAGGGCTTCGAGTTGTCCACCGGCAGACTGCCGCATGAAGTAGCCACCGAGATTCTCGGCGCGTCACGACCGATGGCCGTTTTGTCGGGGCCTACATTCGCAACGGAAGTTGGCCAGGGCCTGCCGACCGCAATGACGATCGCAGCCAACGAACCCGGCTTTGCCGGCGAACTGGCAACGACGCTGTCCGGCGACAAATTTCGCGCCTATACCTCTGGTGACATGTTGGGCGTCGAAGTCGGCGGTGCAGTGAAGAACGTACTGGCAATTGGCGCCGGTATTTCAGATGGATTGGGGTATGGCGCCAATACCCGCATTGCGCTGATCAATCGTGGTCTTGTTGAAATGACTCGTCTAGGTGTCGCCCTAGGAGCCAGCCCAGATACGTTCATGGGCCTCGCTGGAATGGGAGATCTTGTGCTGACCTGTACCGATGACCAGTCACGAAACCGACGCATGGGTCTGGCGCTCGCTGCCGGCAAATCGGTTGAGGACGCACAGCAAGAGATTCAACAGGTTGTGGAAGGGGTGCTGGCGGCGAAAGCTGTCCACGAAGTCGCCAAGGCCAATCAAGTGGTCATGCCGATCTGCGATGAGATCTACAGAATCCTCTATCAAGGCGTGTCACCGCGCGAAGCGGTCGGCGCACTGATGGGAAGAGCCCTGAAACCAGAGTAAGGACGTCAGGTCACGGTATAAGCCGCCCCGGCGACCGATCAGCCACCGCGTTCAAACCCAAGCTGCCGCCAAGCCTCATAGATGACAACAGCCGCGGCGTTCGACAGATTCAGGCTCCGGCTGTTTTCTTTCATCGGCAGTCGCAGACATTGTTCGCTGGGAAGTGAGTCAAGCAAAGCCAGCGGTAGTCCGCGGGTCTCGGGGCCAAAAAGGAAAGCATCATCCGGTTCATACGTCGGTACCGTGTATGCTGTGCCACCCTGGGTACTGAGCGCGAAAACCCTAGGCCCGTCCAACTGCTCCACGCAGGATTCTAGATTCTTATGCACCGCAACCTCCGCAAACTCGCGATAATCGAGCCCGGCGCGGCGGAGCCGCTTTTCATCGAGCTCGAAGCCGAGGGGCTCTATCAGGTGCAGTCGCACGCCTGTGTTTGCACAAAGGCGTATGATGTTACCCGTGTTCGGCGGAATCTCCGGCTCGTAAAGTATCAGGCTGAACATGGCGCATGCATTTTGCCTGAAGGAGAGGGTAAGATCGCGCCCCGAAGACATTCATCATTATGGCCGTTGCGTTGACATCCGAACCCAATCCGCTACAGATCGATTTCTGCGGGCTCGATATGGCATCGCCCATTGTACTTTTGTCGGGCTGTGTCGGTTTCGGCGAGGAATACACCCGCATCGACGGATTTTCTAACTGCGACGTCGGTGGAATCGTGCTTAAGGGCACGACACTTGAACCACGACTTGGCAACCCACCACACCGAGTCTACGAAACTCCCATGGGCATGCTGAACGCGATCGGCCTGCAGAACCCTGGCGTCGACAAGGTCGTCGATGACATCCTCCCCGGCTTAGACTTCAGCGAAACGCGATTCCTCGCGAATGTCTGCGGTTCGACGATCGAAGACTATGAGACCGTCACCAAGCGTTTTGATGATTCGCCGATCGATGCGATCGAAATCAACATCTCTTGTCCGAACATCAAGGAAGGTGGCGTGTCTTTCGGCAACCACCCTGAAATGTCGGCCAAGGTGGTCGCGGCATGTCGGCGCGCAACCAATAAACCCCTGATCGCGAAACTGTCACCGAACCAGACTGACATACAGGAAAATGCGAGGCTCTGTATCGAGGCAGGTGCCGACGGTCTTGCCGTAATTAACACGATGATGGGCATGGCGATTGATGCGGAAACCCGTGAGCCTGTCATCGGCAATGTGCGCGGCGGTCTCTCGGGCCCGGCAATCAAACCGATCGCACTTTTGAAAGTACATCAAGTTTACGAAGTTGCAGGCCCGAAAAATATTCCAATCATCGGGCAGGGTGGTATAACGACAGTCGAGGATGCCATCGAGTTCATCGTCGCCGGCTCATCAACCATAGGGATCGGCACAACGCTGTTCTATGACCCGCTGCTGTGCCGCAAGATCAACGCTGGCATCGCGGAATACCTCGACCGGCACGAGATGGGATCGGTGTCCGAGCTAGTTGGCACACTCAAGGCTTGATTGTCCGCCAAGCGTACCCAGCCATTACACGACGACCTTCGGTAACACCGAGCTCAGGTACATTAGCCAATCATAGACCAACGTCCGGTGGCCTCTGCGACGGTATTCGTGTGTATGTCCACATGATCCATCATGACCAAGCGCGCATGGCGGCGAAAAACCTGGAAAGGCGATCAACCGTCGAAGCGCAGCACTTTCATCTTTCGCGTCAGCGTATTCCTGCCCCAGCCGAGAAGCTTCGCTGCTTCCTGTCGATGACCCCCGGACTTCGACAGCGCAATGCGAATAAGCGTTTTCTCAAAAACGGGCAGGGCAACCGTCACGAGCGGCCCCTCCTCGTCCTGAGCAAGTGTTTTCTCAGCCCAGAAGGCGAGGCTTTCGGTCCACTCGTCCTCTGCACCCTTGCTGCGAACAGCACCTCCAAGGTCATCGGGAATATCGGGACCGGTGATCACGGCGCCAGGCGCAGTAACCGTCAGGCGCCGGGTCGCGTTGACCAGCTGCCGCACGTTGCCCGGCCAGTCGTAAGCCTTGAGTAACTCGATCGCATCGCTGTTCAAGCGTTTTGCCGGCGCGTCGAGTTCCTTGCTCGCATCCGCGAGGTAATGGTTCAGTAGTAAGGGTATGTCTTCTCGGCGCTGGCGCAGTGGCGGCGTGTTGATCCGCATGACATTCAGGCGATGGTAAAGGTCTTCACGAAATCGTCCCTCGCGCACCGCGCGGGCGAGATCTTGGTTCGTTGCCGCGATCACCCGAACATCAACCTGGATCGATGACTGACCACCCACCCGATAGAACTCACTTTCAGCAAGCACACGCAGCAGTCGCGTTTGCAGCGCCGGCGACATGTCCCCGATCTCGTCTAGAAACAAGGTGCCGCCATCCGCCTGCTCGAAGCGACCGATTCGTCGCGACTCTGCGCCGGTAAATGCGCCGCGTTCATGTCCGAATAATTCCGACTCGAGCAGTTCCGCCGCGATAGCGGAGGTATTAAGTGCCACGAACGACTTTTCAACGCGCGGACTGTGCTGGTGCAGGGCCCGTGCGACAAGTTCTTTGCCCGTCCCAGATTCACCGGTGATGAGGACCGTCATGCTGGAACGCGCGAGCCGACCAATGGATCGGAAAACTTCCTGCATCGCTGGCGCCTGTCCGATCAACGAGGGAATCTCGCCAACCGCAGGCTCTCTGTCCGCAACCTTGATGCCGGACTGCCGCGCTGCTTTGCGGACGAGCGAAACTGCTTCGTCAACGTCGAACGGTTTAGGCAGATATTCGAATGCGCCGCCTTGGTAAGCGGCGACGGCATTCTCGAGATCCGAGTATGCAGTGACCACAATGACCGGCAAGTCGGGCTTGAATCGGCTGAGCCTGTCCAGCAAAGTCAGGCCGTCCATGCCCGGCATGCGAATGTCAGTAATCAATACATCGGGTTCATCGTCTTCCAGCGCCTGCAACAGATGCTCGCCTCGTTCAAAACTTCTGGTTGCGATGTCCGCCTGCTTGAGCGCCTGTTCCAGCACCCAGCGAACCGACTGGTCATCGTCGACTACCCAGACGGTGAGCGCATCAGTCACTTCCTGGCTCCACGCTCTGCAGCGGGATATGCACTTGGAAAACGGTGCGCCCGGGGCGGCTTTCAAACTCGATCAGGCCGCCGTGACGACTGATCAGTTCCTGCGCTGCGGGCAAGCCCAAGCCTGTACCTTCAGGCTTGCTGGTGACCAACGGGTAAAACACCGAGTCCTGCAATTCCGGTTCGATGCCGGGACCATCATCTTCGATTTCAATGCTGACGACGACCGGGTGGCGGGTATCTCCGATCGTAAAGTTCATGACGGCGCGGGTGCGTAACGTCAGTCGTCCCTGGCCGGCTAGTGCGGCAATCGCATTGCGCATGAGGTTGAGTAAAGCCTGTACAAGCTGGTCACGATCCAACTCGATATCCGGCAGACCGGGATCGTAGTCGCGGTGCACCTGTATCGAATCGCCTAGCTCCGCCTCGACTAGACGCAAAACGTATTCGATGAGTTGGTGTAGATTGAGGAGCTGCTTGTTCAGCGGCCCGCCCGGACCCAGCAACGTGTCGACGAGTGCTACGAGTCTGTCGGCCTCACTAATGATGACCGCTGTGTACTCTTTCAGGTCGTCGCTATCGAGTTGACGCTCCAGGAGTTGTGCGGCACCTCTAAGGCCACCGAGCGGGTTTTTGATTTCGTGCGCCAGCTGGCGAACCATCTGTCGGCCGGTGCCATGCTGTATCAGTAGCGCGTTTTCACGGCTGATCCTCGATCGACGGGTCATGTCCAACATCTCGATCAGCAGTGCGTGATTCCTGTCAGCGTTATCTACTGCGGACACACGGCAATCAACCCGACGTTCCTCTGGATGCACGTCAGTCGGCGGCAAGCGCATCTCATTGGCATAGGTCGCGCTACTGTTTAGCACCCGATGCAAGATGTCATGCATGTCATCATCGTCACCGATGAGTTTCAGGAACGACTGCTGCGCAGCGCGCGCCTGGCTGATACCCAACAGGTCCTCGCCGGCTGGATTGATCCATTGAATCAGCAGGCTCTCATCGATGACGATTACGGCGGTATTGAGCTGGTCGACAATTGCCAATGGTGGCGGGTTGGCACCATCAGGATTTCGTTTGCGGGATTTTCGAGGCTTGTCGCCTAGTTGCGGGCGATCGAATTCTGCTGTACGTAAAACCGATTCGGCAGACTCCGGGCCATCAATCGACCCGTTGAATCGATGATTTCCGCCTGGATGTTGTGGACGCCCCGATACACTTCCTCGATCTGGAAGTTCGTGCCACTGACCATCTGTTCCACGCCATCGAAGTAAACACGAATCTGGTCTTCGGGCCGCAGCGCCGGGGTCACCCGTACTGCGACTTTCAGTACGCCCTCTAGGTTCCACAGCGTTTCTTCCGGCGCAGGTGCGACAATTGCGATGTTGTTGTAATTGAAGACATTCGGCGGTTGTTCCCCTTCAGCCGAATCGTTGACCTGGGACTGCAACGGGTGCACATAGGCGGGTCGCTGTGGGCGGCGGCCATCTGCGGGGAGCTGAATCGGCTCGGCCCCTGCCACCGGAACATCCGAGTAGTGAACCACCCCGTTTTCGTCCACCCACTTGTAAGCCTGCGCCAGAGCCGTGCAGGCAACGAGTGCTGCAGTGAGTGCAATAAATATCCGCATAAGCATGGGGTTAGCATATCAGTGCTTCTTTGATTTTGACCAGTGACCGGGCGGCACTTGCCGCCCGGTTCACTTTTTTCCGCCAAATTCCGGCATTTCTGCCGGCAAGCTCGCTAACGAACCATTTTGCGCTCACCGGTCGGAAAGCCGGCTAAGCGCCGACTTCGTTCAATCAACGACTTACGGAACCACCTTCTGGCTACAGGCTGTAGTACATATCGAACTCGACCGGATGGGTCGTCATTCGAAGCCGCGTGACGTTTTCACCCTTGAGGGCCAGGTAGGCATCGACCAAGTCATCACTAAACACGTCGCCAGCCTTGAGGAATGCACGATCGCCGTCGAGTGCCTCAAGGGCTTCATCCAGCGAGAATGCCACTTGTTTGAGGTTTTTCTCTTCTTCCGGTGGCAGATCGTACAGATCCTTGTCCATCGCATCGCCCGGGTGAATCTTGTTTTGTATACCGTCGATGCCCGCCATCATCAAGGCCGAAAATGCGAGGTACGGATTGGCCATTGAGTCCGGGAAGCGAACCTCGACGCGCCTACCCTTTGGATTGGCAACGTACGGAATACGAATTGACGCCGAACGATTTCGCGCTGAGTAGGCAAGGATCGTTGGTGCCTCGAAGCCCGGAACCAGTCGTTTGTAACTGTTGGTTGATGCGTTGGTTAACGCATTGAGAGCCTTGGCATGCTTGATGATGCCGCCGATGTAGTAGAGCGCCGTCTCTGACAGTCCGCCATAACCGTCACCCGAAAACAGATTGTCGCCGTCCTTCCACAGCGACATGTGGACGTGCATGCCATTACCGTTGTCATTCACCAACGGCTTGGGCATGAAGGTCGCGGTCTTACCGTAACTGTGCGCGACATTGTGGACGATCGACTTGAGAATCTGTACCTCGTCGGCTTTTCTTACGAGCGTATTGAACTTCACGCCGATTTCGCATTGTCCAGCGGTGCCTACTTCGTGGTGAT
Organism: Woeseiaceae bacterium; assembly: GCA_029243005.1. GTDB lineage: Bacteria > Pseudomonadota > Gammaproteobacteria > Steroidobacterales > Woeseiaceae > SZUA-117. Next base: position 10,337 of record JAQWSV010000241.1, on the reverse strand, counting down.
GAATCTCAGTCGTAAGCCCCATTTCTTCGAGTGCCAGGCACATCGCCGAACGAATGTCGTGCAAAGAGTCGACAGGCGGGACCGAAAAGTAGCCGCCTTTGACGGATGGACGGTGCCCCGTGTTGGCGTCCTCGTAACTGCGGCCCGTGTTCCATGCCCCCGCCGAGGAGTCCACCGAATAAAACGCTCCCTGCATGTTGTCGTCCCAGCGAACGTCATCGAAGACGAAAAATTCATTTTCCGGGCCGAAGAATGCCGCATCAGCAACCCCTGTTGAGCGCATGTAGGCCTCAGCTCTTCCGGCAAGCGACCGCGGACAGCGTTCATAGCCCTGCATGGTAGCGGGTTCGATTACATCGCAGCGGAGATTAAGAGTCGCATCATCTGTGAAGAGGTCCATCACCGCAGACTCGGGGTCCGGCATCAGGATCATGTCCGACTCATTGATGCCTTTCCAGCCGGCAACCGACGAGCCATCGAACATCACGCCCTCCTCAAACACGTCTTCGTCGATAGCGTGGGCAGGCGCGGACACATGTAATTCCTTGCCTTTGGTATCCGTGAATCGAAAATCCACGAACTTGACGTCTTTTCCTTTGATCAGGCTGATCACATCAGCGGCGCTCATGCGTTCTCCTCCGGTTGGTCATGCAAAATTTAAGAAAGGACGTCGCTGCCGACCTACCAATAACGTGGCCGCCCGTTACATCCCAGATGATTTCCTAAACTGCATAAAGCGTGCCAACCATCCAGCTTCGTTAAGTTATTGTTATTAAAAGGTTTTCGGTTAGATAGACCCATTCAATTTGCACCATTATGGTGCGGTCAGTGAATATTGTGCACTATAATAGTGCAATTCTTTTCCGAGCGCACCAATTTTGAGCGACAGGTTCTCTGTCGACTCGGACCCGGAAGACAAAAAACCGTACAGAATTCGGGAGTTACGGTTATACTGCGCGCCTCTGGCAACCGTACCCATTTTCTATACAAGCCCGCGGCATCGCGCACTCACTGATGGCTAAGGACAATTCCGCGAATAAACAAACCTTCCAGGACCTGATTCTCACGCTGCAGCAGTTCTGGGCCGAGCGAGGCTGCGTGGTCGCCCAGCCCTATGACATGCAAATGGGTGCTGGCACGTTTCATCCGGCGACCTTCCTGCGCGCTCTGGGACCTGAGCCCTGGAGTGCCGCCTATGTTCAGCCGAGCCGGCGACCGACAGACGGCCGTTACGGCGACAACCCGTTTCGACTGCAGCACTACTACCAGTACCAGGTGGTGATCAAGCCGTCCCCGGACGACATTCAGGCGATGTACATCGATTCGCTGCGGGCCATCGGTATTGACCCCCTGGTACATGACATTCGCTTTGTTGAAGACAACTGGGAGTCGCCCACACTGGGCGCCTGGGGACTTGGCTGGGAAGTCTGGCTGAATGGTATGGAAATCACACAGTTCACTTACTTCCAGCAAGTGGGCGGTCTGGAATGTCGGCCGGTAACTGGCGAGATTACTTATGGTCTCGAGCGGCTCGCCATGTATCTGCAGGATGTCGAAAGCATTTTCGACATTACGTGGACAGATGGTCCGCTGGGACGCATCACCTACCGAGACGTTTACCACCAAAACGAGGCGGAACAGTCAAAGTACAACTTCGAGCTGGCCGACATCGACGCCCTGTTCGCTGCCTTCGACCAAGCAGAAAAGGATAGCCAGCGCCTGATCGAGGCCGGCCTCGCGTTACCCGCCTACGAGCAAATGCTCACGGCATCCCATACGTTCAACCTGCTGGACGCAAGACAGGCGATATCAGTCAGTGAACGACAACGATACATTCTCCGTGTCCGGACGATTGCCCGGGGCGTTGCTGAAACCTACTACGCGAGCCGCGAGGCCCTGCGCTTCCCGATGGTCGCATCCGTGAAGGAAAAGGCGATCGGCGAATGAGCAAGACCGATGACCTGCTGATCGAGCTGGGTACCGAAGAGCTGCCGCCAAAGGCGCTCCAAAAGCTGGCTTCGTCTTTCGCCCTCGGTGTCACAGATGGGCTGGCAAACGCGCGACTGTCATTAAAGCACGCGGACATTTATGCGAGCCCACGTCGTCTTGGCGTAATCGTGCGCGATTTGCAGGCTAGCCAGAAAGACCGCGAGGTCGTGCAAAAAGGTCCGCCGGTAAAGATCGCGTTTGACGACAGCGGCGAGCCCACTAAGGCGGCGCTCGCCTTTGCCAAAAAGTGTGGTGTGGAAGCGGAAGCGCTCGGCCGGGAGAAGTCAGACGCCGGCGAATGGCTTTCTTATAAAGCCACCGAACCCGGCCGCCCGATTGGAGAACTGTTGCCAGAGATCGTTCAGGCGGCACTCGACGCGTTGCCAATTCCCCGGCGAATGCGCTGGGGGGACCGTGACGATGAGTTTGTGCGGCCGGCGCACTGGTTACTTATGCTGTATGGCAAGGACGTTGTCGAAGGCTCGGTTCTTGGACTTACAGCTGGACGCACAACGCGCGGCCATCGCTTCCACGCACCTGACGAGTTGACGATCAATACGGTCGCAGATTACGAGGCTTCCCTTGAGAAGGCAGGTTACGTCATTGCCGACTTCGACAAGCGCCGCGCGAGAGTGGTCGCCGGTGTTCAGGAAGAAGCAAACAAACTGGATGGTTTGCCTGTCGCAACGGAAGATCTTTTTGATGAAGTAACCGCACTTACGGAGTGGCCAGTGCCACTAGCAGGCTCGTTCGACGAAGAATATCTGTCCCTACCGAATGAGGTCATCACGGCAACCCTGATGAATCACCAGCGTTATTTTCCCGTGTCGGAAAAGACAGGTGCACTCAAACCCGCATTCATCACACTCGCCAATCTCGAGAGCAAGGATCCCGACCAGGTGCGCGACGGCAATGAACGCGTTATTCGTCCCCGCCTGGCCGATGCCAAGTTTTTCTGGGAGTCAGACCAGCAAGTTCGCCTCGAGGAAAAGACGGAAGGCTTGAAAAACATCGTCTATCAGAAAGGGCTCGGCACGCTGCAGGATAAGAGCATGCGGGTAGCCGCGCTGGCGAAATTGTTCGCTGAGCAGCTCGGCGAAGATAAACAAGCAGTCACCCGGGCCGCCATGCTCGCCAAGTGTGATCTGTTGACCGGCATGGTCGGCGAGTTTCCTGAGCTGCAGGGCACGATGGGGGCCTACTACGCAGCGGCATCCGGAGAGTCCGATGCGGTATCGGTCGCTATCGGTGAACAATACCTGCCGCGATTCGCCGGCGACGACCTCCCGGAGTCAAAGGCCGGCAAGATGCTCGCGCTTGCCGACAAGCTCGACACGCCTGCGGGCATCTTTGTGCTTGACAAAAAACCCTCGGGCAATCGCGATCCGTTTGGGTTGCGACGTGCCGCATTGGGAATCATCCGAATCTTGATCGAGGGCGAACTTGATCTGGACTTCAATGCTGCGGTGGACGCGGCCGTCGCACAGCAGCCTGTGACGGACGACAAACAGGGCAGCGTACGTGAAGCGCTTTATGCCTTTATCGTCAACCGTCTGAAAAGCTATTTCGTAGACAGTGACGCCAGCTACAGCACCGATATGTTTGAGGCTGTTCGGGCACGTCGGCCTTCCTCGCTTATCGATTTTCGGGCACGCCTACAGGCGGTTGCCGAATTTATTACACTCGAGTCTGCAGTCAGCCTGGCGGCGGCCAATAAGCGTACAGCGAATATCCTACGCCAGGCAGAATACGACGACGAAGGCGTCCTCGAGGCAAACCTGCTTTCAGACGACGCTGAGCGGGTGCTGCATCAAGCTATGAAGTCTGCGCAAAACGATATTGCACCGCTTCTCGACGAGCGACGATATTCGGATTCGCTTCGACGGCTCGCCGAGTTAAGAACACCGGTTGATTCCTTTTTTGACGACGTTATGGTGAATGTCGACGACGAAGCCGTCAGAAAAAATCGTCTTGCCTTGTTGGCCGAACTGCGAGCACTGTTCCTCGACGTTGCGGATATTTCCCGGCTGAAACCCGCACAGGATTAGATCGTGTCCAGCCGCCTTGTCATCTTGGATCGCGATGGCGTCATCAACGAGGATTCCAACGCCTTCATCAAATCACCTGACGAATGGGTGCCTATTCCAGGAAGCTTGGCGGCAATAGGCAAGCTATCGGGTGCGGGTTTCGAGGTTGCGGTCGCGACAAACCAGTCGGGCATAGCGCGAAAGCTGCTCGACGTGTCCACGCTCGATGCCATTCATCGCAAAATGGTGGCCGGCGCTCGGGATGCCGGTGGAGACATCGGCAAAATTGTTTACTGCCCGCATCATCCCGACGCGGGCTGCGATTGTCGAAAACCCTTGCCCGGATTGCTGAAACAGTTATCTCGCAAGTATGGCGTGCCGCTACACAATGTACCGGTGATTGGCGATTCCGTTCGCGACATCGATGCCGCGATTTCGGTTGGGGCGCGGCCAATCCTAGTTCGAACGGGAAATGGGGTTAGAACCGGGAAGGTATTGTCGGACCGGGGCTTCGATGTTGATACTTTCGACGATCTTGGGGCAGCAGCAGACGCGCTTCTTTCGCAGCCCGGTAACCCGTGATGGTCTGGCTGCGGTCTCTGTTATTCCAAGTTTATTTCTTCGTTTCCGTGTGCATCGCCTCGCTGATGATCGCCGTCGTCTTTTTTCTGCCTTTCCTGCGACGTTTCTCCATTGCCCGGTGCTGGGGCAAGAGCATGCTCGTCGTTGGCCGCTGGCTTTGCGGGATGCGGTGGGAGATAGAGGGGAAAGAACACATACCGGATGTACCCAGCGTGATTATGATCAAGCACACAACGGTGTTTGAAACCTACGCACAGCTCGCTATCTTCCCACCGCAAACATGGGTGCTCAAAAGAGAGCTGCGGTGGATTCCGTTTTTCGGCTGGGGTCTCGCGGCGATGAACCCGATTGCCATCGATCGAAAGGCTGGTTCCCAGGCCGTGCGGCAAGTCGTCGAGCAAGGCATGGATCGCCTCGCGAACGGCATTTGGGTCACCATTTTCCCAGAGGGCACCCGCATGCCGCTGGGCGAGACGAAGCGTTATGGCGTAAGCGGTGCTTTGCTCGCCCGTGAGGCGCGGGTACCAGTCTTGCCGGTTGCGCACAACGCTGGTGATTTCTGGCCACGTCGCGGGCTAAAGAAGGAACCCGGACTGATCCGGATCTGTATAGGCCCGCCCATTGAACCAACTGACTTGTCACCTGGGGATCTGAACCTCAAGGTGCAGGAGTGGGTTGAAGGAAAGATGCGAGAGATCAGCGTGGGATATCAAAACGACCGGTAAGTAAACCGATCCTTCGTGTTTTACTGGCGTTCCACGGTGCGGCGCGTTCTAAATGTCCAAGTTAGACACCGTCAGCGCATTTTTCTCGATAAACTCACGCCTTGGCTCGACGTGGTCACCCATCAGCGTCGTAAAGATCTCGTCGGCTTTAACAGCGTCTTCGATCTTCACCTGCATCAGCCGGCGCGTTTCCGGGTTTACGGTCGTGTCCCACAATTGCTCAGGGTTCATTTCACCCAAGCCTTTGTAACGCTGAATAGCCTGTCCACGACGCGCTTCGCTCATCAACCACTCAACAGCCTCACCAAAATCCATGATCGCACTACTCTTTTCACCGCGCTGCACATAAGCGTCTTCGCCAAGCAGCTCTTGCAGCTTGCCGGCCAGGCTCATGATGTGACGATACTCATTCGTGTCGAAAAACTCGCGCGGAATATAACGCGTGTGACTCAGGCCATGGTGCATCTTGCAAATGGCGATGCGAACGCCTTCTCCTTCACCGTCGCCCGGGTCGAACTCTGCAACGTAGGAACCGCCGTTACCGTTGCTGGCCCGATCGCTTGTGACTTTCGGCAATGCGGCGGAAAGCCTCGCCGTCCAGGCCTCCAGCGCGTCGGGATCTTCCACCACGCCTGATGTCACTTCGTCGCAATCGGTGAGTACACGCAGTACTGTTTCATCGTAACGCTTCGACAGGCGCGCCATGATGCTTTCCACGGTCATGTGTTCCTTCGCAAGCGTCTCGAGGGCGGCGCCTGACAGTGGCGGTGCATCCGCGTTTACGTGCAACTCTGCATTTTCCAGCGCAGCGTTAAGCAGGTAGGTGTTGAGCTCCGTGTCGTCCTTTACGTAAACCTCCTGCTTGCCCTTCTTTATTTTGTAGAGCGGCGGCTGTGCAATATAGATATGACCGCGCTCGATCAGCTCCAGCATCTGCCGATAGAAAAACGTAAGCAGAAGGGTTCGAATATGTGACCCATCGACGTCCGCATCCGTCATGATGATGATCCGGTGATAGCGCAGCTTGTCGATGTTGAAATCATCACGGCCAATACCGGTGCCCAGCGCCGTGATCAGCGTACCGACTTCAGCAGACGACAGCATCTTGTCAAAGCGCGCCTTTTCGACGTTCAGGATCTTACCCTTGAGCGGCAGGATGGCTTGGGTGCGACGGTCGCGGCCCTGCTTGGCGGAACCGCCGGCCGAGTCACCCTCGACCAGGAACAGCTCCGAAAGCGCCGGGTCCTTTTCCTGGCAGTCTGCCAGTTTGCCGGGCAGGCCGGCGATATCCAGTGCGCCCTTGCGGCGGGTCATCTCGCGCGCCTTGCGGGCGGCATCCCTGGCGCGGGCCGCATCAACGATCTTCGACACGATCGCCTTCGCTTCCTGCGGATTCTCTAGAAGGTAGTCTTCCAAACGCGCCGCCATCGCTGATTCTACGATACCTTTGATTTCAGATGAAACTAGTTTGTCTTTGGTTTGGGATGAGAACTTGGGGTCCGGCACCTTGACCGACAAGACGGCCGTTAGGCCCTCACGGGCGTCGTCACCCGATGGCGTGAAACGGTCCTTCCGGCTCGACATTTCCTTTTCAATGTAGCTGTTGAGCGTCCGGGTCAGCGCACTTCTGAATCCCGCCAAGTGGGTACCACCATCGCGCTGCGGAATATTGTTCGTGTAGCAGAACATGTTTTCCTGGTAGCCATCGTTCCACTGCAACGCTGCCTCGACCGTGACGCCGTCTTTTTCGTCCTGGAAATGAAACACTGAACTATGGATTGTCGTCTTGTTGCGGTTCAGGTGTTCGACAAAGGCGTGAATTCCGCCCTCGTATTCGAAGACGTCCGACTTTTCATCGCGCTCGTCGATGAGTTCGATACGGACGCCCGAGTTCAGGAACGACAGCTCTCGCAAGCGGCGCTCGAGGATGTCGTAGTGATATTCAATGTTAGAAAAGGTCCCTGCGCTAGGCTTGAAGCGCAGTACGGTGCCAGTCTTGTCAGTTTTCCCAACAACAGCGAGTGGTGCCTCCGGCTCACCATGTCGGTATTCTTGCTGATGCACCTCACCCTCGCGATGAACAGTCAGTATGAGGTTTTCGGAAAGCGCATTGACAACGGACACGCCCACACCGTGCAGACCGCCGGAAACCTTGTAGGAGTTGTCATCGAATTTACCGCCGGCGTGCAAAACCGTCATGATAACTTCGGCGGCGGACCGGCCCTCTTCCGGATGTATATCGACCGGAATGCCACGACCATCATCAGAAATTGTGACGGATTCGTCCGCGTGAATAGTTACCGTAACGACGTCGCAATGGCCAGCCAATGCCTCGTCGATCGAGTTATCGACCACCTCGAAAACCATGTGGTGCAGACCGGTGCCATCATCGGTGTCCCCGATATACATACCTGGCCGTTTGCGCACAGCCTCAAGACCCTTTAAGACCTTGATATTACTAGAAGTATATTCGATGTCGTCCGTCATCAGATGTCCTTGCAATACAACGCTTGCATTGTATCAAAATCGGGCGCACATAGGATCCCTGAAAGGGCCCTTAATATGTGTTTTTTCAGGAGTTTTTCGTAATTTACCGAAGTGGAAAAATTGGTCTGGAGCGAGCACTTATTCGGCCCGCTGAACGGTTCCGTGTTCCACGTGGAACAAAGCAGGTATCTCACTGAAAAGCGCTTTTTCCGGATCTAGCGTTGTTGCCACCACCTGGCTGCCCAGTACTTCCACCGCCGCCATTAGGCGCGCTACTGAATCGCGGTCGAGCTCCGCCGCAGGATCATCCAACAATAAGAGCAAGGGTTTCTCAAGATGGATTTGCACCACCTCTGTCGCGGCCAGAACCAACGCACAAGCCAGCAGCTTTTGTTGCCCCCGTGAGACGAGCTTTCGGGCCCGCCGCTCATTGTATTGCAGCCGGACGTCCGCCCGGTGCGGCCCACACTGGGTGCTGGCCAACTGGCGGTCTCGTTCCTTAGAAGCCGCGAGCGCCTCCGCCAGTGATTTTCCGGCGGACCAGCCAGCCAGGTATTCTATTCCAACCGCGCTGCCTAGGAGCCCCGCTCCGAAATCCTCGATCGCCGGCGCCACAACCTCGATCATCCGCCGTCGAGCCTTGTCGATTTCCTCACCGAGCCCGGCGAGCTCTTCATCCCATCCCTTAAGCGCTTGGCCCTGGCCACCCTCGCGAAGCGCAGCATTTCGCTGTTTCAGCGCGCGCCTGCATCGGCGCCATCTCTCCAAGTAACCGGGTTCCACGTGGAACGCGATCCAGTCCAGGTACCTGCGCCTTCTTTCGGGCCCTCCCGCGACGAGATCATGAACATCGGGATCGATCACCTGGAGCGGCAAAGCCTCAGCCAACTGCGCGGCGGACCCGCTCTTCTCACCGTCCGCATGGACCTCCAGGCCCTGCTTCCCATTGCGGATACCCAGTGGCACCTGTCGGCTCCCCATATCAACCTTACCGAACACAACAAGCTCTTCAGCACCGTGGCGTACGAGCTCGCGAGTGCCGGCACCCCGAAATGACCGGGCACGGCCCAGGTAAGCAATTGCTTCGAGAATGCTGGTTTTCCCCGAAGCATTTGCGCCGTAAACCAGATTTTGGCTCGGACTAAACTCGAGCGCTACAGACTCAAGACACCGGAAGTTCGTACATTGAAAGCTCGATAGCGACAACGCGCTTCAGAATCGGCAGCTACAGCCGCATCGGCATGACGACGTATTTGCAATCATCCTTACCGGGTTCTCGGATAAGGCAGCTGGAATTACTATCGACAACGGCCAGAGAAATCTGATCCGTCTCGATCGCTCCCAAGGCGTCCAGCAAGTAGTTGACATTGAAGCCTATTTCGATCTCTTCGCCGCTGTATTCAATTTCAAACTCTTCCTCAGCCTCTTCCTGTTCCGGGTTATGTGTCTGCAACACCACATTATTGTCCCGGATGATTAGGCGGATCCCACGATACTTTTCGTTAGATAGGATGGCCGTTCGCTGTAAGGCGCTTTTGAAAACGTCCCGGTCAGCTGACATCGCGTTGCTGGTATCCTGCGGTATCACCCGCTCGTATTCCGGAAACCGACCATCAATTAGTTTCGATGTGAAACGGATACCATCAAGCTTTATTCGCACATGGTTAGTACCAAGCTCGACCGTGAGATCGCCCTCGCCGCTCATTAATCGCTGCAGCTCAAGCACACCCTTTCTCGGTACGATCACCTGCTGCTCCGGTGCTTTGTCATCATCCAATGCTACCTCGCAAAGTGCCAGCCGGTGGCCATCGGTTGCCACAGCGCGCAACAAGTTATCACCGGTTTCCAATAAGAGGCCATTCAAGTAATAACGAACATCCTGTTGTGCCATGGAAAAATGTGTTTTTTCCAGGATTCGCCCAAGCGATTTTTGAGATACGGTGACAGAATGGCCCGCATTGATATCGTCAACTGTAGGAAATTCAGCGGCCGGCAGGGTTGTTAGGGTAAATTTGCTCCGGCCGGATTTTACCACCAGCCTCTCACCGCTCTGGCTTATAGAGACTTCAGCGTCTTGCGGCAGCGCGCGGCAGATATCAAGGAGCTTCCGTCCAGGAACCGTAACCTCACCGCCACTTTCAACATTAACTTCCGTACTTGCGACCAGCTCAACTTCCAAGTCCGTCGCTGTAACTAATAGCTCGCCATCATTGGCAACCAACAACACGTTTGCCAGGATTGGCATAGTCTGACGTCGCTCAACGACACCAATGACCGCTTGTAACGGTCTCAATAATGCTTCACGAGCAGCGCTTAACTTCATCGATTCCACCTGTTAATAAATATTGGAAATAAGTTTATTATTATTATTATTAAGGAGCCAAGGTCTTGTGGATAACCAAAATAATACTAATAAAATCAAATATTTAAAAATCTTTTTAAATCTTCAAAATAGGGTATTTTAACCTTGCGTCTTGTGGATTAGCTGTGGGTAAAAAAAACGTTTAGGGTTTTCCACCGGTTATCC
>JAQWSV010000212.1 GCA_029243005.1 Woeseiaceae bacterium | reverse complement strand
CGAACCCTGATTCCGGGGACGCATTATCATTCGCTATGCAGCCTGTGGCTCCAATCTACATCCGATCCCCCTACAGGCATGCGTGCCGCCGGCGCGAATTCGATTCTGCATCACATCGATTCGAAAAGCACATTGACCGATTGTAATCTAGGTTCGCTTTATGCGGTTATCAGGCGACAAAAAAGCCCGGCACATGGCCGGGCTTTTTTGTTCTGTAAGGGGCGTCACCCCTGTATGAACTAGTTCAGCAGGATGCCGCCGTACTGTACGAAGAACGGTACGAAGACGAGCGACAGAATGGCCGATAGTTTGATCAGGATATTCAGCGACGGGCCGGACGTGTCCTTCAGCGGATCGCCTACCGTATCGCCAACGACTGCTGCCTTGTGATTCTCGGTGCCCTTGCCACCGAGATTGCCAGCTTCGATGAACTTCTTGGCGTTGTCCCAGGCACCGCCGGAGTTCGACGACGAGATCGCGAGTACGCCGCCGGCGACCAGCGAGCCGGCCAGCAGTCCAGCCGTGGCCTGGATGCCGAATAGGAATCCGGTGACGAGCGGTGCGCCTATGATAAGGATGCCGGGTGCGACCATCTCGCGAATGGCAGCCTGCGTCGAGATCGCGACACACTGTGCGTAGTCGGGATCGCCGGTACCCTCCATGATGCCGGGGATCTCTTTGAACTGACGTCGCACTTCCTCGATCATCTTGAATGCAGCCGAGCCAACCGACTTCATCGTCATGGCCGTGAACAGCGCCGGCAATACGGCACCGATGAAGAGACCGCTGAAGACCATCGGGTCCAGCAGATTGATCGAGCCAAGAAGATCCGAGGTCGGGTCCTGTTCTTTCAGCAGCAGATCGGCACGGGTCAGGAACGCGGCGAACAGCGCGAGCGACGTCAGAATGGCAGCGCCAATTGCGAAACCCTTGCCGATGGCCGCGGTAGTGTTACCGGCCGAATCCAAGACGTCCGTGCGCTCTCGTACGTGTTCCGGCATACCGGCCATCTCGGCGATCCCGCCGGCGTTATCAGCCACTGGGCCGTAGGCGTCGATCGTCAACGCGATGACCAGCGTACCCAGCATGCCCAGCGAGGCTATGGCCACACCGTACATGCCGGCCAGCATCCACGGAATGTAGATGGCAAGGCCGATTGCCAGATAGGGGCCGACGGCGCTCTTGTAGCCGAGTGCAAGTCCGAAAATGATATTGGTCGCAGTACCTGTTTGGCAGGATTCGGCCACTTCACGAACGGGCTTGTAGGCATCAGATGTGTAGTACTCGGTGAGTAGACCCACGACGAGGCCAGCGATGAGTCCGGTCAAGAAGCACAGGTAGACGCCGAGGGATGTATACGCGACGCCGTTGATTACAAACTCTGCCGGTACGAGCATCTCCGTTACGAAGTACATGACGGCTGCCATCAGTGCGCTCGAAATGATCAGCATGCGCTTCAGGGCCGGCCCGACTTGGGCTTCGGTATTTACGCGGATCACCAGGAGTGTGAGCAGGCTGACCGGAATGCCGATCGCCGAGATGACGATCGGGTACAAAAGCGCATCAACGTTACCGGCGAAGGCAATCGCGCTGATGACCATAGCGGCACAGGTGCTCTCTGCACAGGAGCCGAAGAGGTCAGCGCCCATGCCCGCGACGTCACCGACGTTGTCGCCAACGTTGTCAGCGATAACAGCCGGGTTACGCGGATCGTCTTCCGGAATGCCCGCCTCGACCTTGCCAACGAGGTCGGCACCGACATCGGCTGCTTTCGTGAAGATGCCGCCGCCCACACGCGCAAACAGCGCGATGGCCGAACCGCCGAGACCGAAGCCGGCGATGACTTCCATCAATATATGGGCTGGCAGATCTTCAGGCATTACATACTTAAGCCCGAGGTAGATGAGTAGCATGCCGAGCGACGCCAGGCTGACTAGCGCGAAGCCCATCACAGCGCCGGAGTGCAGTGCCAGGTTGAACGCGCTGGAGAGCGACTGGTTGGCCGAGACCGTGGTGCGAGCGTTGCCCGCAGTTGCGATCTTCATGCCAATATATCCGCTGGCGATCGAAATGATCGCACCGAAGATGAACGCGGCGGCGGTGTAGATGCCTTCGTTGACATTCTCAGTGTGGTGATCATCAATCAGTAAAGCGATGACGATGCCGAACAGGACCATGAAAATGGCCATGAACTTGTATTCCTGCTTGAGGAACGCCATCGCGCCGTCGGCGATCGCCGAATGAATCTTGTGCAGTTTGCCGCGCGTGTTGGCGTCTTCGATACCCATGTCGACCGCAACGCGGTTAACCGAGCGCGAGTAGTAAAAGGCCACAGCTAGTCCGAAAAGGGACAGGGTTAGGATGATCGTTACTGACATACTGATTATTACTCCGTCATTGTCGTCTGGTGGAAGTGGCCGCGGCACATAGGGCTGCGAAGTGCAATTAGTTCCACCTCAAGCCACGTAGAGTGCGTTCGGGGTCGTCCCATCGAATGAAATCTGTATTTTTGCTGTTCGCCGATCGTACGGTCATTTCGGCTTTTTCCCGTAGGCCGGGTTCGAAAGCGCGCGCATCATACCACAAATTTGGTGTTTAGCTTCTTCGACACAGGCACGCTTTTGAGTGTGACGTAGTCTGGCAAACCATTGATATATGGGGGATAATCCTCACCCCTGATCAGGGGCTCGAGGTACCGCCGGCCGGCTGTGGTTATGGAAAAACCGTCCTTCGATATGTAACGGCGGGGCACCATTTTCTCCTTGTTGGCGATTCGCCCAAGCGGTGCATTGTCAATTCTCCACCGGTAGGGCTTGTCGGATACACGCTTGATAACCGGCATCACCGCTGTTTCGCCGCGAAGCGCCATCTTCACTGCCGCCTCACCTACGGCATAGGCTTGCTTGACGTCCGTTGCCGAAGCGATGTGGCGGGCAGAGCGTTGCAGATAGTCAGCTACTGCGTAGTGATATTTGAAACCCAAGTTGTCCCTCACCATTTGCGCGACAATCGGTGCGACTCCACCGAGTTGCGCATGCCCGAAAGCGTCTTTGGTGCCGGCTTCCGCAAGGAATTTTCCGTTGGCGTAAGCCGCGCCCTCGCTAACGACAATGACGCAGTAACCATAGTTTCGGACGCACTCTTTGACGCGCTTCAGGAAGGCCCGTTTTACGAACGGGATCTCTGGGAAGAGGATGATATGCGGTGGTTCATGCGGAGCGCCGGAGCCTGCGAGTCCACCTGCTGCGGCGATCCAGCCGGCGTGCCGGCCCATCACCTCGAGTACGAACACTTTTGTGGACGTCTCGGCCATCGACAATACATCGAGTGCCGCCTCTTTCGTCGAGACGGCGACATATTTGGCTACAGAGCCAAAGCCCGGGCAGTTGTCGGTGATTGGCAGATCGTTATCGACGGTCTTGGGAATACCCAGACATTGCACGGGAAAGCCCATGCGCTGCGAAATCTGGGACACCTTGTGCGCAGTATCCATTGAGTCGTTGCCGCCGTTATAAAAGAAGTAGCCGATGTTGTGCGCCTTGAAGACTTCGATCAGTCGTTCGTATTCGCGCCGGTTTTCCTCGATACCCTTGAGCTTGTAGCGGGCCGAGCCGAATGCACCACCTGGTGTATACCGGAGTCCTGCGATGGTCTTTGCCGACTCCTTATTCGTGTCGATCATGTTCTCGATCAGGGCGCCGATGATGCCATTCTGGCCTGCATAGACGTTGGCGATCTTGTCGCGATGTTTGCGGGCCGTTTCGATGACGCCACTGGCCGTGGCATTGATGACTGCGGTAACACCGCCAGATTGAGCGTAGAACGCATTCGGTTTCGACATCTGCAGAATTTCCCTGACTGGTTTTCGAATCGAGGCGAAGGATAACGGAATCGGTTGCGTAGTTCATCGCTCTACGGCGCAATCTGGCTTCGTTGACCTGTCCGTTCATTTCCACTAGCTTAGGCCGCCCTCAGCTGACCGCAATCATTGAGAGACCTAGAACATGCGCATCGTACTGCTGGGCGCCCCGGGATCTGGCAAAGGCACCCAGGCCAAAAAGCTCATGGCCGAACGAAATATCCCGCAAATTTCCACCGGCGATATGCTGCGGGAAGCGGTGGAGTCGGGCAGCTCGATGGGGCGCCAGGCGAAAGCAATCATGGACGCGGGCAACCTGGTATCTGACCATGTGATGATCGGTATCATTCGGGACCGGCTGGCTGAACCGGATGCGGAGCAGGGCTTTATTCTCGACGGCTTTCCGCGGAACGAGAAGCAGGCTAATGACCTCGATGCACTCCTGAACGAACTCGGCATGCCCCTGGACACGGCGATTCTGATGGACATTGACTTCGATATTCTGATGAAGCGCCTGACTGGACGGCGGACATGTTCGTTGACCGGCAAGCTGTTAAATATCTATTTCTCGCCACAGGAAGCGCTGGACGAATGTACCTCAGCCGGTGGCGAACTCGTCCAGCGCGAGGACGACAACGAAGAAACTATTGGGAACCGTCTCAATGTTTATCGTGGGAAGACGGAGCCCTTGGTTGCGCTCTATCGGGGACAGGACAAAATAAGGAAGGTTGATGCCGATGGCACTATCGACGAAGTCTATGGGCGCTTTCTCGAAGCCCTAAAGTAAGCCTAGCAAGTGATCGCCGATCAGTTCGCGGCGCCAGCCATTCAGAACACGCGATTCGCGGTTGCCGAGCATCATGGCTGACAGCTCCTTTTTCGGCGCCAACAGTTCGGCCGCCAGTCCCAGCTCTTCAGAAACCGCTGCGACCTTTCTCTGCATTTCTTTCAGCGCGGCCTTCTCGGCCTCGTTCGGTCGGCGCGGGGGTTCGTAGCCGCTCGTGTCGTGCGTTGCATCGGCGAGGATTTGAAGAATGTCTCCGCCCAGCCGATGCACCATTTTTTCCGACAGACTGTCGACCTGCATCAATGCAGACTTCGACTCGGGTGCATTGATGGCGATGTTGATGAGCGCGTTGTCTCGGATGATCCACTGGCGCGGCCGATTTCGTCGCAGGGCTTCGGACTCCCGCCAACTTGCCAGCGCCGCCGCCGCGGCACGGGAACGCCCACGCAAATTTCGTGCACCTTTCAGGCGCTCTATCGCCAACGACGGATCGTTTTCATAGAGCCGCACGTCCAAGAGATCCCTGGAATCGGCGAGCACCCATTCTAGGCGGCCCAGCTTATCTAGTCGCGTCTTAAGTTCGTCGTACGCCGGCAAAAGATACTGAACGTCTTCTGCTGCGTAGCGCAGCAGGGCATCGCCAATCGGCCGTTTCGACCAGTCTGCCCGGGTGTGTGCTTTGTCGAGTTCCTGAGAGAAAAGCTCTTTGACTAGCCCGGCATAGCCAATTTGCGGCTGCAGCCCAAGGAACGCTGCGGCAATCTGCGTATCGAAGATCGAGGAGGGCATCTTGCCGGATGTCTGATATATCACTTCGAGGTCCTGGCGACCAGCGTGTAGTACCCATTCTGGCTGTGTAATGGTTGTCCAAAATTCCTCGCGGGCCTCGCCGTTCCCTTGCGCGCCGAGAGGATCGGCGCAGAAAATGTTGTCCGGTGTGGAGACCTGCATCAGACACAGCTCCGCGAAAAACGTCTTCTCACGCATAAATTCGGTGTCGATTCCGATACGAGATTCACTGGCCGTTTCCAATACCTGACTTTCGTCGATAGTAAGGTCGACCAATTGGTAATCAGACATCGCGGAAAAAGAGAAAGTCTACGAAAGCGGGAAGTGACATGAGATGATGTCGCATGGGCATGCCGCTATTGTGACAGAACACTGCAACTTCTTCTTCTGACATTTCTCGACATTATTCGATTGCGCAAAGGGCCGGAGCACGTGCCGCATTCGGTGCTGATCCTGATGATTGCACTGGCCCTGTTCGCGGTTGCCATGTTTGTCTCGGAAGCAATGGTCGTATCGGCCGGTACCGGCATTGTGCTCGTATCCGTTTTTGTCAGCTTCTTGGGTTACGGTCTCTACTGGATCGTTATGGCCGCCACCAGATTTACGCATCGATTCTTGCCAACCGTGTCCTGCATTATGGCGTGCGGCTCCATCCTGACAATCATGATGGTGGCGATCTTCGTCTTGCTGCGACCAGTTGCGGGCAACCAGGTCGCCGCGTTGATCGCGTGGCTCGTTTTGATTTGGTCTGTTCCTGTAAAAGGCCATATCATCGCGCGGGCGATCAATCAGCACTGGTATACCGGTATCGCTATCGCCCTGACAATCTACATCGCCCAACGACTTGCCTATGATGCACTGACAGCGACATCGGCGGCCTGACGTATGCACATACATATTCTCGGAATTTGTGGAACTTTCATGGGCGGCATTGCTGCGCTCGCCAAAGCGGCTGGTCATAAGGTGACGGGTTGCGACGCCAACGTTTATCCGCCGATGAGCACACAGCTTGCCGATCTTGGTATCGACATTATCGAAGGCTACGACCCGGGCCAGCTAAACATTGATCCGGACTACGTCGTTGTCGGCAATGCACTGAGTCGCGGCAATCCTGTCGTTGAGGCAATGCTTGACCGCCGGGTCGCCTATTGTTCAGGTCCACAGTGGCTTTCTGAGCATGTTTTACACCGTCGGCATGTATTGGCGGTCTCCGGCACCCATGGCAAAACGACGACTGCTAGCATGCTGGCTTGGATCCTAGAGGACGCCGGGCTGGATCCCGGCTTTCTGATCGGCGGGGTTCCCGTCAACTTCCGTGATTCTGCGCGCCTCGGAAAGTCCGAGTACTTCGTCGTCGAAGCGGACGAATACGACACGGCGTTTTTTGATAAGCGTGCGAAGTTCGTGCACTACCGGCCACAGACGCTGGTAATCAATAATCTCGAGTTCGATCACGCCGATATCTACGACGACCTGGATGACATCCTGTGGCAATTCCACCAGTTGATGCGTACCGTACCTGCCAACGGTCGCGTGATCATTAACGGTAACGACGAATTTGTTTCGAAGATCATCAGACAGGGGTGCTGGGCACCGGTTGAACGGTTTGTCACTAAAGGTGAAGGTGAGTGGACCGGGCATTTCGTTGATAGAGGTGAGCGCCATCTGTCAATGACAAACGGTGAGACATCCGCCGGGGGATTGTGGAAGCTCGGTGGTGTGCATAACCTGGAGAATGCACTGGCAGCCGTTGCCGCTGCGAAATCTGCCGGTGTGTCAATCGATCGCGCCGTCGATGCCTTGATCCGATTCGACGGTGTAAAGCGCCGCATGGAACGAACGGCGACGGTCGCCGACATCTCGCTGTATGACGACTTCGCGCATCACCCTACGGCGATTGATCGTTCCATCGCGAGTATGAAGAGGCGCTTTCCCACAAATCGTATCGTGGTCGCACTCGAGCCGCGCTCGAATACCATGAAGATGGGTGTCCACGCCGCCACACTGGCGCGTTCTCTGAAAGCAGCCGATCTCATGTTTGTTTATCGACCAGATGGTATGGAAGATTCCCTGGATGCCAGCCTGGCCGGACTAGGTGATTGCTGCAGCCTTTATGCCACCTATGACGAGCTCGTTGATGCCATGGTAGTGGCCACCAAGGCTGGTGACCAGGTGGTCTTCATGAGCAACGGCGGATTTGGGGCGGCCCGCCAGAAATTGACAATGGCC
The DNA here is from genome assembly GCA_029243005.1 of Woeseiaceae bacterium. Taxonomy (GTDB): domain Bacteria; phylum Pseudomonadota; class Gammaproteobacteria; order Steroidobacterales; family Woeseiaceae; genus SZUA-117. Next base: position 4,877 of record JAQWSV010000212.1, on the reverse strand, counting down.
CTGCAGGCTCGACGCATGCCATAAGGCCCAGTCACTTCTATACTGACTGAATGGAGATCCCCCTCTTCCCGTTACGCACGGTCCTGTTTCCGGGTGGTCCGCTGCAGCTGCGAATTTTCGAGCAACGCTATCTCGATATGATCAGCCGATGCCTTAAGGCGGACAGCCCATTCGGGGTGTTGTTGATCAAGGAAGGCAGCGAGACGGGCCGCGCATCGACGTTTGATATCGGCACGCTGGCGCACATCACGGACTGGTACCAGGGCAGCGACGGTCTCCTGGGTGTAACAGGCACCGGCACGAAGCGTTTCCGAAGCCTGTCTTTTCGTCGGGAGAACGATGGCCTGATGTTTGGTGAAGTTGAGCTGTTGCCGCCACCATCCGCCTGCAAGTTACCCGAGGAGTACAAACCGCTCGCGAAGATCCTGCGCGGGGTTATCGACAACTTGGGCAGTCTTTACGAAGACCTGGAAAAGTACTACGACGATGCAGGCTGGGTCAGCTATCGTTTCGCAGAGATCCTGCCCATCAACGTGGCGCAAAAGCAATCCTGCCTGGAAATTGACGATCCTATTCAACGCATCGATTCGATGCGCGCTGTGCTGGATATGGTTCGTTTGTAAATATAACTATCCCAGTTTGGCTTTCGCTATCGCGAGGAGGGCATCGCCCGACGCAGCGATCCATTTGTCATAGAAGCAGGTTTGTTGGGTTGCTGCACTACGCTCGCAATGACGCCATCACTTTGTTCGCAGCTTCAAGCGTCTGGGTAATCTCTTCGTCTCCGTGCGCAGACGAAACAAAGCCTGCCTCGAACGCCGAAGGCGCGAGGTAGACGCCTTCGGCAAGCATACCGTGAAAGAATGCTTTGAAGCGACCGATGTCAGCTGTAGCGACTTGGCTGAATTTGCGTACCGGCCCGTCATCGGTGAACACGAATCCAAACATGCCACCAAGACATTCTGTCGCTAGCGGAATGTCATTGTCCTCGGCACAGGCCTTCAGGCCATCCACCAGTGTCCGGGTGATTGTAAACAACGCGTCGAAGAAACCGCCCTTTGAGATCGCTTCGAGCGTAGCAAGCCCCGCGGCCATGGCGAGCGGATTGCCGGACAAGGTGCCCGCCTGGTAGACGGGTCCGTCAGGCGCGAGACTAGCCATAATGTCAGCACGACCCCCGAATGCTGCCGCCGGCAGTCCACCACCGACGACCTTGCCGATTGTCGTCAGGTCTGGCGTTATGCCGCAGACCGACTGGGCGCCGCCCGCAGCCACACGAAATCCGGTCATCACTTCGTCTAGGATCAGGATAGCGCCATGTTCCGTGCACGACTGGCGTAGCGTCTCGAGGAATCCATCGACGGGTGGCACCATATTCATGTTGCCTGCGATGGGCTCAACGATGACGCAGGCAATCTCGTCACCCAATTCGCGGAAAGCCTGTTGCACGCCTTCGATGTCGTTGAATTCGAGCGTGAGCGTATGTATTGCCAGTCCTGCCGGAACGCCGGGCGAACTGGGCATGCCCAGCGTCAGTGCGCCCGAGCCTGCCTTGATCAACAGCGAGTCTGAATGGCCGTGATAGCAGCCTTCGAACTTGATGATCTTGTCCCGTCCGGTGAAGCCGCGTGCAAGCCGGATAGCGCTCATCGTCGCCTCGGTGCCGGAGCTCACCATTCGTACCCGCTCGATCGACGGCATCATCTCGTTGATCTTTTTCGCGAGACGCGTTTCGATCAACGACGGCGCGCCGAAGCTCAAGCCTGAGTCGGCAGCCTCTTTGACGGCAGTAATCACTGCCGGGTGGCCATGGCCGAGGATCATCGGTCCCCAGGAACCGACGTAGTCGATCAGTCTGCGATCGTCCTCGGTTTCAAGCCAGGCGCCGTTCGCGCTTTGAATAAAGACCGGTTCGCCACCGACCCCGGCAAAGGCGCGGACCGGCGAATTAACCCCGCCCGCAATGAATTCTCGTGCTTCTTCGAAATAACTCATGATGACCCCAACTGAAGGTTCCGGAATGCTACCGGCTGTATCGGGGTCCGGCTAGCCCGAAATGGCCGCCGGGTACAGACTGGGGATATGAAGACCTGAATATGTCTGATCTTTGGCATGTACACTCCGTTTTATTCGCCAACACTTGCCTCGCATCACGTTTACCGGAAAGCATTTCAATCGGAGCGCACTGATCGCCCTGAACCCGATTGATATAAGGGTAATCTCCCAAATACTCGAGACCAGAGGGAAGCTAGTTCGCAGATTGCTTCATCTGGACGGCTTCGTAACCGCGCGCCTCGAGCAGCTCCGGCACGCCTGCGTCACCGACGAGGTGCAGTGTGCCGACAACGATCAGGTAGTCGATATCGTCATCCATTAATCCCTCGATCTGGTTGGTCCAGTCGATATTGCGGTCCACGACGATGACGCGATTCAGCTCCGGGTAGTTCTCCATGTCGGCAAGCAGATTGTCTTCCATGAACTGCATGTCGCCCTTGCGCCAGGCGTCGATCATTGTGTCCATCATGCCTTCGAGTTCTACACCGTCGGTCAATGTCTGAATCAACATGGCGTTCTGAGCCTCTTCGGACAGCCCGTCCAGGAACTCGAGCTGCTGACGCATGGTCTCGAAACCTAGGATCTCCTTGTTGTCGGCCATCGCTCGTTCCATCAGGTGCGTTTCGATGCCGAAAGATGGGCTAAAGCCCATGCGCATAAGTAACATGATTTCGATATTCATCGCGGCAAACCAGGGTTCCGCTTTTGCCAGCAGCGTGATAGGTATCTGCGCCGTCGTCGCCAGTGCCTCGGCTTCGTCATACAAGTCCGGGCCTAGCAGATCGCTCAGGGTTCGGCCGTCGTGGATCAAACCGAGCTGGTTGGTCAACGCCTGACCCTCGGACGGATCCATGTCGTCCATGTCGAGTTCCATGATCAGCTTTTCCGCATCATTGTAGGCAGTGTAAATACTCGCGGGCAGCGGATGATCCTGTTCGCGCAACAGGTGAATTGAACCGAGGAGGTAAATGCGATTGGTGTCGCCATTGATCTGCCACATCGACACTGGGTATTCGTCGTTGGCGCGGGCAGTGCCCGCCAGCAACACCAACGCAGTGATTTTAAGCAAACCGGGGCGCATGGTATTCATTCGCCCATATCCAGCCATACGAGTTCCGTGTCGATCGACCCGTCCGGGCCCAGGGAGATGCGCCGGTAGGCCGGCGGCGAGTCGTCCAGTTGAAACTTGACTTCACGAGGTTTGAACTGTGCACAGGTCGACGGTGTGCCTATGATACGAATCGATTCGTACATCTCTTCGAAGGCTTGGTGCACGTGCCCAAATATCACTATGCGCACGTTGCCGGCGGTGGTGATCAGGTCCAGGAACTCCTGCGCATTGTGGAGGCCAACACTGTCCAGCCAGCGACTCCCCATCTTGAGCGGCGGATGGTGCAAAAAAACAGCCGCATGTAGGGCATTCGTATTCGCCAGCGTTTGCCGCAGCCGTGAGAGTTCTTCATTACTGACCTTTCCGCCGGCATGACCCTTCAGATAGCTGTCGATGCCGATGATTTGCCAGTCGCTGACGACAAACGCTTCGCAGTAGTGCCACGGGCCACCGGAAAGCGCCGCCTGCATGAGCGCAGGCACGTCGTGATTGCCGGGAATGCAATGGACGGGCAGGCCGATCGGCGCCATCAGATCCTTGAACCGGGCATAGGCACTGGCAGAATCGTCCTGCACGATGTCGCCCGTTGAGACAACGAAATCCGCCGGCCATTCTTGCCGGCGGATGTGATCGACCACGGCATTGAGCGAGTCGGCGGTTACCGTGCCGCGCAGACTACCGTCCGCCTCGGCGTACAGGTGCGGGTCTGTTACCTGCAGAATCCGTACTGGATCTGGCGGCATCGACGCGCTCTTTTATCAGTAGCGGTAATGGTCGGGTTTGTAAGGCCCTTCCTTGGAGACGCCGATGTACTTGGCCTGCTTATCGGAGAGCTCGGTCAGCTTCGCACCGATCCGGTCGAGATGCAGGCGCGCTACTTTCTCATCGAGGTGCTTCGGTAGTACGTACACCTCATTGTTGTACTGATCACTGTTTTGCCACAATTCGATCTGTGCCAGCACCTGGTTTGTGAACGAATTGGACATCACGAAACTCGGGTGGCCGGTCGCGCAGCCCAGGTTAACCAGTCGGCCTTCCGCCAACAGTATGATGCGTTTGCCGTCCGGGAATATGATGTGATCGACCTGCGGCTTGATGTTCTCCCACTCGTACTGCTGCAGGTGCGCGACATCAATCTCGTTATCGAAGTGACCAATGTTGCAGAGAATCGCCTGGTCTTTCATGCGTTCCATTTGCGCACCAGTGACAACGTGGAAATTACCTGTTGCCGTGACGACGATGTCTGCTTGGCCGCAGACATCGTCGAAGTCAACGACTCTATAGCCTTCCATCGCTGCCTGGAGGGCATTAATGGGATCGATTTCCGTCACCCAGACCGTTGCACCGAGTCCACGTAGTGATTGAGCGGAGCCTTTGCCGACATCGCCAAAGCCACAAACGATGGCGATCTTGCCGGCGACCATGACGTCAGTGGCACGTTTAATACCGTCGACGAGCGATTCACGGCAACCGTACAGGTTGTCAACTTGGACTTGGTTACAGAGTCGTTGACGTTGAATGCCGGGCAGGCTAGGGAACCATCTTTTTGCATGTCATACAGGCGTTTGACGCCCGTCGTTGTCTCTTCCGACAGGCCTTTGACATCGCCCATCAGCTCCGGGAACTTGTCGTGCATGTAGATTGTCAGGTCGCCGCCATCATCGAGAATCATGTTAGGCGTCCAGCCGTCCGGTCCCTTGATTGTCTGTTC
>JAQWSV010000211.1 GCA_029243005.1 Woeseiaceae bacterium | reverse complement strand
GTACAAAGTCTCGAGTCACGCCATGACACCCAAGTCATCCTGGTCGCTAACCCCGCGCTCGAAACACCGCACTACCAAGTACGACGCGTGCGCGACGATCAAACCGATCTGCCGGAGAACGCTGGTATCAGCTACACCCTGGCCGAATCCGAAGACGAGCCAGAGATTACCCAGCAGATCCAGGACAAGAAGGCCGCTGAGGTTGCGGCGATCACGACTGTCGTCGCGACCACGCCGGCGCCACCCCGCCAGCCGGCCCCAAAGAAGTCAGGCCCTGGCCTGATCGCACGAATTGCCGGCATCTTTTCGGCATCTGACGAAGAAGAGGCCGGTAAGAAAAAGCGTCAGCAAAGTCAGCGTTCCGGTAACCAATCCGGTGGACGTCATCGGGGCGGTCAGCGCAACAGAAAGGGCAGCGACGGACAGCGTCAGCAATCGCGTAAGGGTCCGCAACGCAAGAAGGCCAGCAAGAAGCGACAAAAGAAGGCGGGCGGACGCGATCCCAAGCACCGTGACCAGGATAAAAAGGACAATCGCGAGGGTACACCGAAAGTTAATGACAGTGATGACGCTCTTCAAGAAAATAGGCCAGCCTCGAAAAAACCTCGCAATCGCGGGGGTCGACGCCGACGCAGAAGTCACGACACTGCGCCGGAGGCGAGTGACAAAGCGCAGGCAGAGAATCAGGACTCCGTGCCGAAACCCGAGTCCAGCACCGACAAAACACCGGAACGCAAAGCCGATGGCAAGCGGCCGGGCAAGCCTGAGATAAACAAATCGAAGACTGAGGCGACCTCAAAATCGGATAAGGACAAACCTGACAGCAAGGCCGCTGATTCTGAACGCAGCAAACCGGAGAAGTCTCCGGCCGAGGTCGATTCGGCAAAGCCTAGGGAAAAGGCCGCATCGAAAAAAGCAGGCAGCGCAGACAAAAAGACCGACAAACCAGCTAGGCCCGCACGTAAGCCAAAGGCGACCGAAGGGGTCAAATCGTCGTCGAAAAAGGTTTCAAAGAAACCCGCGGACAAACCGAAAACAGATCCGTCTGCCGAAGACACGCCTCCGGCACCGTCGAAGCCCGATACCAGCGATAAACCATCGTCATCCAGTACGACGGCAAAGCAGGCTGCCGACAAAACGAAACCGGAAAACGGCGATAAGAAACCGGCTGCTGGCAAAGAGCCTGATGCGAGCAAGCAGAAACGGGCCTCCAAAAGCGAGGAGAAGCCGGCCGGGCGTCTGCTTCCCTGGGAACCGGACCAGACTTCATCACAGAAATCGGTCGACAAGGATTCCTGACGGATATGAAGCGGTCATCCGGACCCGGATGGCCGCTTCAGAGTTTCTCTTTCACCGACGCCAGCAGCGCCTGCGACGCGTTTTCCACGAGGTCCAGCACCCTTTCGAAACCACTGGAACCCCCATAGTACGGGTCGGGCACTTCGCGTAGTTCCGCGGACTCCGAAAATTCCAGGAACAATTGAATCTTGTTGTGGTGTTCCGGCTCTGCCATATCACGGAGGTTCATGAGGTTCTCGTCATCCATTGCCACGATGAAATCGAACGTCTCAAAATCCATTGAATTCACTCGCCTGGCGTGCATGCCTGCCAGAGAATATCCGCGGCGTTCTGCCGCCTCCGCAGCGCGATGATCGGGGGAATTGCCGGTGTGGTAGGCATGCGTCCCAGCAGAGTCCGCGTGCACTCGTCCGCCAAGGCCGGCATCGTCAACCAGTTGGCGAAACACCCCCTCCGCAGTGGGCGAACGACAAATATTGCCCATGCAAACAAACAAAACACTGACTTCGGCAGTTCCACTACTCATAGCAATCCGCGGGTGATCAATAGGCTGAATACGGTGGCGAATTCTAACGCACCGCAGGGTCTGCGGGCCAATACGCCCAATTGGCAATGGCAGCTTATACGTGTACTTGAAAAGTCATTCCTCCGATAGAATACACGCCATGTCGAAACTCCTGCCCACACTCTTGCTGTTTGCCGCCCTGCTACCGCCGGACGATGTTACTGCGCATGGCAGCGTGACGCCGGAGGACGACCTCTGCATCATGCAAATCGGCTACTATCAGGCGCATTTCAAAATCTACCTACCGGCAACGCGTGGACACAAGGAATACTGCGAAGACATTCCCGATACCGGCGAGACGATTTTCATCATGGAATATGAGCACAGCGGCCTGGCCGATGTTCCGATCGATTTTCGTATCATTCGCAACGTTACGGACCAAGGTATTTTCACGGCACTCGAAGACGTCCGGGCAATCGATGATCTCGAGGCAGTTACGGTCATCCACCACGATGCCGCCATTCAGCGCGATGTCTTCACGATCATGTACGACTTCCAGGAACAGGGCGAATTCGTCGGCATCGTCAACGTGCGAAATATGGAGACCGGAAAAGTGTACACCGCCGTGTTTCCGTTTGAGGTCGGCTTTGCTGGACTGGGTTGGTGGCCCTTGTTCGTATTGATTGCGGTTTTTCTGCAGTTCAACTACCTCTCGCTAAATGGCACGATTGGGCACTGGCAACGACATTGGCAGAAAAAACGTAGGGTCGTCATTGATGGAGTCAGGAATGGCTAAAGTGTTTCATTTATTGGCGATACTCTTTCTCGCTTGCTCGATCGGGCCCACGCACGGCGATAACAGGTCCTGGCTGACGCGATCGGGTTACTACCGAGTCAGCTATGTGAGCGAGCTTGATCCCATCGAGATTAATCGTATTCACAC
>JAQWSV010000206.1 GCA_029243005.1 Woeseiaceae bacterium | reverse complement strand
GGATAATAGCGACAGTGGAGAGCACCTTTCAGATGAGCAAATTATTTCTTTACCACATCCATACGGTATGGGGACCGGGGCCACTAATTTGAGCGTTGTTCCCGAGAGCATGGATATGAATATGGCGATGATTGGCGGAATGTATGGGGTAAGTGACCGATTTACGTTGATGTTCATGGCCATGTATTCAAGTAAGGATATGGATTTAAATACCTATAGCGCTATGGGTGACAGACCGCTCCTGGGTGCTTTTAGCAGCGGAATGTCTGGTTTGTCGAGCTTGTCTTTATCTTCTTTAATAAGGATAAAGGAAACAGAAGATTATAGGCTGCATGCGGAAATAGGATTCGAGAAGTCGGTCGGTGACAACGATAAGGAAGGTGAGGTTCTAAGTCCGATGAACATGAGGATGAGTACTCGCTTGCCGTACGCAATGCAGACCGGAGATAAATCAACCTCCTTTATTTCAGCAATAACCTTCGTAAAACAAAGTAAAAACTGGGCCTACGGAAGTCAATTCAGGCTAAAGAACGCCATCAACAAAAAAGAATGGAACTTTGGAAATAGTCGCAGCCTAAATATGTGGTTCAGCAGGGATGTATCTGCGAGGCTATCCTGGTCTGCCAGGGGCTCCTTCGTCTCCCAAAGTCCTATAAAAGGAAGGGACCCCATGATAATGGCCCCGGTACAAACAGCTAACCCGGCCAACTACGGTGGCGAGATTTTTGAGGTAGGGTTGGGCTTAAATAAAATCATTGGGACAGGTCATGGTAATAACCTGGCTTTTGAGTTGACAGTCCCACTTAAACAGAATTTGGATGGCCCTCAAATGGAACGCGGTTACTCACTTAGTGTTGCCTATAGCAAAATGTTTTAGGTGGAAAAACTAAATTCTATTTCGTTACCATTTCCACATAATCGATATCGAAGCCAAACGCCCGCGGATCAGTGACGGCCATTGCTTCAGGAGACTTGTACAATGCTGGTGTCGGGATACCAATAACCGCGATTCGAAGTCCGTAGCGTAATCGCTCAGACGTGATGGGTAGAAGTGTTTCACGGTCAATCACACAAATCAGGTCTGGTACTGTCGCAATACACTGGCCATCCACAATAGCAATCAGGTATTCGTTCTGCACATTGATAGTCATCTGGTGCTTATCGTCGAAACTCGATATGACGAATTCACCGACATCGTAGCCGCCGACCATTTCGCGCCGGACATCAATTACCTTACCTTCAAAAAGGTTCAGGGGGGCTCCGTAGCCAGCATTGACCAGCAAGGGTGCTGAGTCTGCTAAGAATTGATTGAGACCAGCAGATTGACGGACAACTTTACCGAGCTCTACTGACAAACTGGCCGTATTTTTTATGCCGTAATTTTTGACATCGAGGCCAGTCATAATATGGTCGCCGACCATACAATGACCTCCCATCGACAAGCCGATCTGGCGAACGATCCGTTCTGCCGTCTTCGAATCGTTAGTGGTAATCACCGCCGCATTACCAAATTCATCGACTGCTGACATTGGGGTCGCCGAAATGCCATAAATACTGAAGGTCTCCATTTGCGTTTCCGGATAGGCTCGCCCCATGCCATCTCCGTCGACCACTGGCAAACCCATGTGTAATGCAGAAAGCATAGGGACCAAGCCATTGCCCCCACCGATTTCAGCCGCAATCAGGGCATCCGCCTTCATATTGGCAAATTCCTCCAGTTTGCGAATAGCCCAGACGCCCTCCATCCCGTTGGGTAATTTTTCAGAGGCAATCATAGGTGCACCGACACCGCCCGTTGATATGATGGTGGCATCATCATCAAGGTCACCAGGGTCGACTAATTCGACCGGACCTTTTTCTGCGATCGCTGCATCCAGGGCCAGTTTGTACAGGTACGGATCGCCACCGCCACCGGTACCAAGCAGAGCAGTACCGAGAGCGAGGTCATCCAGGTGTTCGCGATTTATATTCATTACCTGATTTTAAGGTCCCCGATTGCTTTGGCTTTTACCCTGACGCTCTCATCCGCCATATAGGCAAGTGTCGTTTCTTCCATACTGATAATTTGTACGCTTTGCTCATCGGCACCCATCGAGATGGCTTTTTCGCGGGCCTGTTGTTTGACCTCTTCATGTGCCCCGGTTCGATCATCGCCGGTACGTGAGTATAAAATTTCGGCCTCTCCACCGACCTGGGCAAGCGCCGCACCGACCGCATTTGCCACACCACTGTTCGCAGGTTTTATTACTTCAGTAATGCCTGGAAGATCGTCGGGGACCAGGAAAGCGCCGCCGCCAACTACAATCAGCGGTAACGGGTCAGCACTGGTCTTAACCTGGTCGATGGCATCGGCCAGCATTGTACGAATGGTCGATAACGCAGTATTAACAAGGGGCTCTTGAGTCTCGAGCAGGGAAGGGTCGCCGAACTCGGCCAGTCCAGCTGCGATTCCAATATCCGTAGCGGTGAGTACCTCACCACCAAAAACAATTCCCTGGGTTACCAGCTCATGACCAACAGAATCAGGGCCGATGCGTTCACCCTTATCACGAACGATACTGCCACCGCCAAGACCAATAGCAAGAACGTCAGGCATGCGAAAATTGGTCCTGACGCCCCCGATTTCGACCTCAGCACCTGAGGGACGCGGAAAACCATCAATCAGCATCCCAATATCCGCAGTGGTCCCGCCGACATCAACCACGATTGCGTCTTTCACACCCGACAGGCAGAGCGCGCCTCGCATTGAGTTAGTGGGCCCTGAGGAAAACGTTAAAACGGGATAGTGTTTTGCAGTATCGGAATTCATTAATGTGCCGTCATTCTGGCTAATGAATACGGGCGCTCTAATGCCTGCTTTATCGACTGCAACTGCAAGTGCAGTGACAACGTGATTGGCCAGTGGCGCAAGGGACGCATTCAATATGGCAGCGTTTTCCCGGTCCAGTAAGCCAAGGCCGCTGATTTCATGGGAACAGGTTACACCGGCATCCGGGATGGCCTCTTGAATTGCTCCAGCGAGTCGCAGTTCATGGTCAGGCGTTAGCGGAGAGAATGGACTGGTGATGGCGACCTGTTTAGTGTTTTCGTTCCTGAGTCTTACGACCAGTGCTTCAATTTCCTGGTCGTCCATTGCACAGAATTCACGGCCGTTATATTCCAGTCCACCGTGCAAAAACTGATTACCACCGTTTACTGCTTCGGCAAGATCTGTCGGCCAGCCGGACAGGGGAGGTATGGCAGATCCACCGGGCAGGCTGATCCGTGCCGCGAGTGTTTGGTGTAAACCACGGCGCGCCACTACCGCATTTGTGAATTGCGTTGTACCAATCATCACAGACTGGATGTTCCCTGGCTCACAGCCAGACTGGCCGACCACTTCAGCAAGCGCCTCGACAATGCCGCCAAGGATGTCCGGAGTGGTTAATGCTTTGTGATGTCCCAGGATTTCATCGCCGGTCATTACCACTGCATCGGTGTGCGTGCCACCGACATCGATTCCTATTCTCATTACTTTGCTGTCTTTTGCAGGAATAATTCAATAGCCCAGAAGATTACTGAGGCTGCTAATAGCGAGTCAATCGCTGCGGTACCAGTTAATGAGAACGATCCATTACCAGCGGCCAGGGCCACGGTAACGCCAATGAACCAGGCAGCGAAGGCGGGCATGGATACCGAACGCTCGACATCAGTGCTACCACTTAAGTAAAGGTCGCGGCGAAAACAGAAAAAGTCGACTACATAGATACCGGCGACCGGTGTAAACAGGATGCCGAGTGAGAACACAAAATCAATGAAGTGATCCAGTATCCCCAGCAAGGCCATAATGGTCCCGAAAAAGCCGGATGCGATGACTATCTGCCATTCCTTAAGTGTCTGGAACACCGCATTGATACTGAGTGAGCAGCCGTAAAGGTTAGCGGCATTAGTGATCCAGCTTGAGAACAGCACAAAAACAAATACTGCAGCGCCCATGCCAAGAGCGACCATTACCTGTATCAAGTCACTTTCGCCAGACCATAGTGCCGCCATTGCAGCAACCACGTAGATGAATGAGGCGGCAAGCAGGAACGGAACCGTGGCAGCAATCGTGGAGTCTGATAATGTTTTGCCATACCGGGTCTGGTCAGGTTGGTTAACGGCGCCCACTATCCAGCTGCCAACAACGGCGGTTATCGCCTGGCCTAAGGTCACGCCGCCATCTGCCTCTATGCTAAGCAAGTCTGCAAAGCCTGTGCCGATCAGGGTGATCTTGGTGAGCCAGAGGAGTACAAGCAGCTGCACTGGCACCAGCAGGATGGACAGGAACCTCAGCGACCGGAACCCTAACGCGGCTCCTGACGTCATCAGCACGCCGCCAATCACAGTAAATAGCCATTCGGGTAATTGTATGCCGGTAAGTGTGGTCCAGAGTTCTGAGGCGGCCTGAGAGAACAGGGAGGCGTTAACCCCGAACCAGCCAAACAAGGAGACCGCAAAGCACAGGTTAACGAGCTGCGAGCCACGCGAACCGAAAGCGTACCGAACTATCATGTAGGAACTCATTCGCACTTTGACGCCGATATAGCCGGTGATTGCGGCGATCAGTGCGAGGATGGCGCCACCGGCGATAAAGGCGATCGTGCTTGCTGCCAGCCCCATACTTGCTGCCAGTTCAACACCTAAGATCAACCCGGACAGGGAAAGGGCCAGGCCGCAGTTGATTATAGCAATACGATAACCCTTGACCCGGATATGGGAGGGTACGGGCTCGGTTGCGTAATCCTCAAAGAGGTCCGGTTTATTCTTATTATTCATAGTGTTGGCCGAAAGTAATCGGCATGCCAATTCTTAGGAAAGCCACTGTAGCGGAAATTGATCCGAAACAGTAATGACACCACGTTCTAAAATAGAAAAGGTCCTCACACGGAAAGCCTCCTCAGTATTGCCCCACCCTTTGGGCACGCCAAAAAAGACGAAGGCCCTAAATGGGGCCTTTTTCTTTTGTAGTCCTTCTGCGCTGCCGAACCATCGACCACAATATATTGTGCGATTGCTATGCCTTAACATGATTGATAGGCTTGCCCCGTGAGCATCGACCTAACCAATATGCATTTCGCTTCCTATGCGATCCCTTGCTGTTGCATTTGTAACAGGGGGAACCTCATTGTGCGTGGTGGTTCTGTTCGGCTGACATCTGCTTAGTACTCTTTCTCGCAAACACTGACGTTCCCCCATCCCACACCGAGACCGTTGCGGCGTAATTCTTATGCCGATTTGTTCAGTTTATGTGAGGAATCGAAATGTCAAAAATTTATGTTATCCATGAAAACGATGCGTGGACGGATCCATTGATTCAGGCGCTGGCATCACAGGGGTCACCGAGTGAGTTCTGGTTTCTTGATCGTGGTCAGATCAGTGTTAACGACAATCCCCCGGATGGGGTGTTCTACAATCGCATGAGCGCTTCATCACACACTCGCGATCATCGTTACGCCCCGGAATATACTTCAGGTGTACTTGCATGGCTGGAGAGTCATGGGCGCTGTGTTGTTAACTCCAGTCGCGCTCTACAGCTTGAGATCAGCAAAGTCGCTCAGTACGCAGCACTGAACGCACACGGAATCCGCACGCCGCAAACTATTGCGGCAATCGGCCGGGAAGAAATTGTTCGGGCAGCAGGCAATTTCAACGGGTCATTCATCACCAAGCACAACCGCGGCGGCAGGGGCCTGGGTGTGCACCTATTTCAAAGCGTTGACGCGTTACAGGAGTATGTATCCAGCGATCGCTTTGAGCCGTCGATCGACGGAATCACGCTCATTCAGGACTATATCGAGGCACCACAACCCTATGTTACGCGCGCAGAGTTTGTCGGAGGTCGATTCCTCTACGCGGTACGTGTCGATACGTCTGAGGGATTCGAACTGTGTCCGGCTGACGTGTGCCAAGTAGGAGGCGTTGCTGACAGCCCTGCTCATCCGAAGTTCTCAATTATCGATGATTTCAGCCATCCGATTATCGGTCGTTACGAGCGATTCTTGCGAGCCAACGATATTCACATCGCTGGAATTGAGTTTATTGTCAGCAAGAGCGGCGAGTTATTGACGTACGACGTAAATACCAACACCAACTACAATTCTGACGCCGAGAAGGAAGCCGGAAAATTCGGTATGACTGAAATTGCCAGATATCTAGGTCGTGAATTGGCGTGCTTACTGGATCCTGAATGCAACCGCACATTGTTGGTAGCAAACACGGCATGACAGTCCTAAAAAAAAAGACCCTCTTTTGGAAGGCCTTCCTATAATGATCTACTATTTGTTAATCAAATCAGTTGATCGACGAACTGTGTTATGACTGGACGCGTCTTCTCACAGCAGCATTCTTGATCTTAGGGGAACCTACATGGCAATTCGGAAAGGCAACGACAGGAACGACGCCTTACTCAATCGGCGCGATTTTCTAGCATCAACGACGGCCGCGGGATTCTCGCTAGGGTTCTCCGACTATACGAGTGCCCAGATCGAAACCGCAGACGAAACACAAGGTCTTAGCAATGAAGGCCACATCACTGGAGAGGCGAGAATAAATGTTGTGGTTCTGGACGACTATCAAGATGTAGTCCGGCACCTTTCCAGTTTTTCGCTCTTGGATCACCAGGACGTAACGGTTTACAACGACAGCGTCAAAGATCTCGATACACTCGTTGATCGATTGCGAAATGCCGAAGCAATCGTGCTGATTAGAGAGCGCACCTGGATAACAGATGAGCTTCTAGCACAACTGCCACGCTTACGTGTGATTAGCCAGACAAGCTCCGGAGTGCAGCACATAGACGTGGAAGCGTGCACCCGTCGAGGCGTACTAGTGACGAATGGAACGACCGGGTCGGTTGCACCGGCCGAATTGACATGGGCCCTTATCATGGCGTCTTCGCGACACTTGCATGCATACTCGGCCGAACTCAAGCGCGGAACCTGGCAATCAGCCGCAGGACTTGGCCTTGGTCGTGTTGTCCGCGGGCGCACGCTTGGAATCTGGGGATACGGCCGCATCGGGACAATAGTGGCTGGTTTCGGCCGTGCTTTCGGGATGAACGTAATGGTCTGGGGAAGTGAGCGCTCACGTGGTAGAGCCGTTGCCGATGGCTTGTTCGCAGCACAATCTCAAGACGAATTCTTCTCACAAGCCGACGTCGTTTCAATTCATCTGCGGCTCGTCGAAGCTACTCGAGGCATCGTGACGGAATCCGACTTGATGCGCATGAAGCCCAGCGCGCTTTTCGTGAACACAAGCAGGGCCGGTCTCGTCGAGTCCGATGCCCTTGTCAGAAGCCTTCGTGCAGGACGGCCCGGGTTCGCTGCGATCGACGTCTTCAATGAAGAACCGGTCAGCGATGCTTCGCACCCACTGTTAGGCGCAGAGAATGTTCTCGCGACCCCACACATCGGTTACGTTGAACAAGATAACTATGAATTCTATTTCGGGACGGCCTTCGACAACATTTTGACATATTTATCGGGAGAGCCAGAAAACATTGTCAACCCCGAAGCACTGGCTGACGAGAGATCGCATTCGGGACTAGCCGAATGTGCATTGGTTCGATGACTTGACCGATGCCCATGATAAATTGCAGGCTTGGAAAACCAATTACAACGAGACCCTCCTCACAGGGCTCTCAATAACCTGACACCACTGGAATACTTGGATCAATGGCGTCAACAACAGCAGAAAAACACTTAGCTGCTGCGGTAAAAAATGGAGACCCATAAAAATGTTTTTCGTCTCTCTTGATACGAATACTATAAAGGGAGAAGGTCAATGGCTCGTCGGCCCTCACTCGGAATCCTGACTGGCATCTCCTACGTCTCCGGCGTTGATTACTTCGTTGGAATAAATACGGCGTTCATTGATGCTGGCAAAAACGGCCGCCTCATGAAGGCTAATCCTGAATTGACGATGGTATCGCTGGATTGCGATCAATATGTTTATCTGCTGACTTCCGGAAGTTTTCAGGAAGTCGACGATTACTTGCTGGCCGGCGTCGACAAGCTGGTAGCGGCTGGCTGCAACACGCTGGTTATTGCATCAAATACCGGTCATATCTGCATTCCTGCCGTGCGCAAAGCATACCCGGAGCTGGATGTCCTTCACATAGCAGATTGTTGTGCGCACAGGATACTGGATCATGGTTGCCGAAACGTTGCTTTGCTGGGCACTAAACCAACCATGGAAGAGGATTATTTGACAGGGCGCTTAGCGAAGCATGGTATCGACGCAATCATCCCGGCAAGAAAAGAAGACAGAGAGCGTATCTACGAAATTATTTGCCAGGAGCTCTCCTACGATATCCAGCGTGAAGAATCCCGGGACTACCTGGTTCAGATTATCCGCGATCTAGTTGTAGACGGTGCCGATGCCTGCCTACTAGGATGCACCGAGCTGGAATTGTTGATTCAGCAATCACACATCCCGGATGTCCCACTGTTTCCATCAGCAAAAATTCATATTGCCGCAGCGGCGGACCTGCTGCTCGGCCCAACCGCGAACCCCTGAGAAACGCGACTTCTTAGGGCATGATAGTGCACCGCTATGTGAGGCCAAAGAGCGTGGGTAGGAAGAGCGTCAACTGTGGAACAAATGTAATCACCATTAATGAAATAACGAGCACCAGCAAGAACGGTAGCAAAGGCCGAACTACCCTTTCTAATGGCGTATCACCAACGCCGCAAGCGACAAAAAGACAGATGCCTACTGGCGGAGAGACCATGCCCAATCCAACATTCGCGGCGACAATAATCCCGAAATGAATGGGGTCAATTCCCATCGCCGCCGCAACCGGTACCAGGATGGGCATCAGAATGAGAATGGGTGGCAGGCAGTCCATCAGCATGCCGAGCACAAAAAATAGGATGTGGACAAACAAAATGAAAATAATCCAATTCACTGCATGTTCAGTAAGCGCTTCTGCCATGGCGAGTGGAATACCCTCAAACGTCAGCACGAAAGAAAATATCGAGGCAGTCGCAAGCACCAGTAGCACAACACCGGTAAGAGAGCAGGTCTTCAGCAGGACTTCCGGTAGATCTCTCAGCTTCAATTCCTTGTAAACAAAGAACGCTACGATGAATCCGTAGACAACCGCGACCGCCGCCGCTTCGGTCGGGGTGAATACCCCGCCATAAATACCGCCCAAGATGATGAGCACCATCAGGATGGGCAGCAGGCCATCACACAAGGTCTTTAGCTTCTCGTGTCCGGTCATGGGCTCGACCAACGGCAAGTTCAACTTTCGCGCTTTGTGATTGGCCAGCAACATGACGGCGATACCGCATAGAAGCGCCGGCAATACGCCGGCTGCAAAAAGCGCACTGATGGATATATTGGCAATGACACCGATGATGATCAGGTCAATCGCTGGTGGAACGAG
>JAQWSV010000191.1 GCA_029243005.1 Woeseiaceae bacterium | reverse complement strand
GGCGGCAGTATCGTCAATATCGTCGATATTCATGCCAAGCGTCCGCTGCGCGATCACCATGTCTACGGTGCTGCGAAAGCGGGACTTGCCATGCTGACGCGGTCACTTGCCAAAGACCTCGCGCCGGAGGTTCGCGTTAATGGTGTCTCGCCGGGCGCCATTGCATGGCCAGAGGGTGATATGTCCGATGAGACCAAGCAGGGGATACTTGAACAGATTCCGCTTGGCCGCACGGGAGATCCTTCCGATATTGCCAACGCCGTTTTGTTTTTCGTTCGGGATGCGACCTATGCGACGGGCCAGGTCGTCGCGATCGACGGCGGTCGATCAACGGGCTGGAAAGAGATTAGCTAATCAACCAACGCTTCGGGCGTTGGATAGTCGGCAATATTGACGGCGATCGGCAACAGCTCGTGTCAGAAGTAAATGTCGCGCATCTTGTCTAGCTCGAAAGACTTCTGGCCGTCGATCGCACACGCCAACTTCACCACCTAGGGCGACAGTGCGAGACGGCAATCAATGCGGAGAGGCGCCTCATCGGCACATTATCCCCGTTTACCCTGGCGCTTAGCTTGGCAGGACGCCGGTTTTTTACGCCAGCTCAGCGCTGTTTAGCAAATTCTGGGTAACTTCGATCAGCGGGTGATGCTCCTGGTCGCAATCGGCCCAGTGCGAAGCCATTGTTTCGCCGGTCACCGGATGGCGCAGATCCGGCGCGATCTCCGCCAATGGCCGAAGAACGAAGCTATACTCGAGCACATCGCGACGGGGAATGCGCCATTCTGGAATGACTGCATCGCCTACTAGCAGCAGATCAATGTCCAGCGTGCGGGAAACAAAGGCCGAATCGCCACGCACCCGACCTGCTTTTGCGTCAATAGCTTTCAGCACTTCGGCGATCTCTTTGACAGGTCTGTCGCTCGCAACGCAGACAACCGCGTTAAGAAAATCGTCGCCATCAAACCCCACGGCCTGGTTCCTGTACACACGGGATACGGCTCGCAAATCAAACTCACGCGCAAGTTCCTGAACACCCATACAGAGATAACGTACCGGCTCCGTATTACTGCCGAGACCCAAGTAAATATCAGTCATCAGGATTACCGGTGACGTCGAATGTGCACGCCGACATCCCGTGCACCACGAATCGCACCAGGTTTGTTGACACGCACGTCGATCCACGGCATATGGAACTCGGCCAGTATGGTTTCGGCGATCTTCTCCGCCATCGTTTCGACGAGCAGGAACTCCGAGTCACTGACAAATTGCTGCACGCGTTTCGCGACACTCTTGTAGTTCAGTGTGTCGTCGATGCTATCCGTTGCTGCTGCCTTGCGAATGTCAGCGCCCATTTTGAGGTCAATGCTGACTGTCTGGCGGATTTTCCGTTCCCAGTCCCAGAGGCCAACGATCGTCTCAACCCTGAGATCGTTTAGGAAAATAGTGTCGGGATTTGAATCACTGCTCATTGATTTGTCCTTGGGTAGCGGGAACCGCTAGACTTTCCAGGGGCCAGCGCGCCGTCGCCTGAATAGTATCCGGTTTGCCGGCATCCGCTAAGCGAGATGCACCCGCGACGGCAATCATCGCGCCATTATCGGTACAGAACCGTAGTCGCGGATAGTAAACCTCCCCGTCAAAGCGATCCGACAATTCTGCGCGCAGCAAGGCATTCGCCCCGACGCCACCCGCGACGATGACGCGATCGGCGTCCCGGTCACGCGCCGCTCTCAAAGTGCGCGCCAGTAGCGTTTCCACGACCGCCCGTTGAAAGGATGCCGCGATGTCCGCTTTCGCCTCATCCAGGGTACCCACCTCATCAAATTCGCGGACTTTCAGCATCACGGCGGTCTTGAGCCCTGAAAAACTGAAATCGAAGCCGGGCCGATTAACCATTGGCCGCGGAAACTTAAAGCGGGATTCGTCGCCGTCCTCCGCGAGCCTCGCCAGTGCGGGACCGCCGGGGTAACCGAGTCCGAGCAATTTGGCCGTCTTGTCGAAGGCTTCACCCACGGCATCGTCCAGCGTCGCGCCCATCACCGTATAAGCACCCAGTGATTCGACCCAAACGAGCATGGTATGTCCGCCGGATACCAGCAACGCCATAAACGGATAGTCCGGAGTATCCTCTTCCAGCATCGGTGCCAATAGGTGGCCTTCCATGTGATGCACTGGAATCACCGGGCAACCCCAAGTCAGCCCGAGACCATTGGCCATGCCTGCACCCACCATGAGGGCACCGACAAGACCCGGGCCCGCGGTATACGCGATGGCATCCGGGCGCTCGATACCTGCCTCGCCAAGCACCTGTTTGACCAGGGGTAGAAGACGCCGAAGATGGTCGCGGGAGGCGATCTCGGGCACGACACCCCCGTAGACCGCGTGCAGGTCGACTTGGCTATGCAACGCCTCAGCCAGCAAGCCTTTTTCCGTGTCATAGAGCGCGACTCCAGTCTCGTCGCAGCTCGTTTCCAGTCCCAGTACCTTCATAGGCGGCGGATCATACCCTAGGAGCCTGTAAAACCTTGAGAAGATCGCAAAGTTTTGTTTTGCAAAATACCCTATCCGCCGCTACTATGAGCAGTTCAGTCCCGGCCCTGTCCCGGGTTTCTTTATATCTGAAGGTCTGACAATTACTGGTATGCCTAGCGTTCGTATAAAAGAAAATGAGTACTTCGACGCAGCACTGCGTCGCTTCAAGCGTGCCTGCGAGAAAGCCGGCGTGCTGACCGAGCTTCGTCGTCGTGAGTCTTATGAGAAGCCAACCCAGGAACGGAAACGCAAGAAAGCGGCCGCCGTCAAACGGCATCTGAAGCGGGTTTCCCGCGAGGTATCACGCCGCAAGCGCCTATACTGATCGGTCATCGACCCACCATGTCCCTCAAGGGTCAAATCCAGGAAGACATCAAGACAGCCATGAAGGCCGGGGAGAAAGACCGGCTCAAAGTGCTGCGCCTGATTTCCGCGGCAATCAAACAGGTTGAAGTCGACGAGCGCAAGGAGCTCGACGACCCCAGCGTCCTGGGCATCCTGAATCGGATGGTCAAGCAGCGCCACGATTCGATCACACAATACACGGATGGAAAACGTAAGGACCTCGCCGACATCGAAGCTGCCGAAATCGTCGTCATCGAGAACTATTTGCCGACGCCACTTTCAGACGAGGAATTGGACAAGATGATCGACGAGGCCATTGCCCAGACCGACGCCGAAAATATTCGCGACATGGGCAAGGTTATGGGGCACATCAAATCCAATGCTGCTGGGCGAGCCGATATGGGCGCAGTCGGCGCGAAAGTGAAGTCCCGCCTAAACGTTTAGCCCCGGCTTGTTCGGGAGGGTGTGGGTTCCCGTGAAAAACTCGGGTTCGCTTCGACTATGCTTGGGGTAAGCCCCGAGCGATCATAAGTTGACAACAACCATAAAAATAACCGGGCTAACCCCGGACTGGCAGCGATAGCGCTAATACCGAATGAGTGGACTGATCCCAAAGCAGTTTATCGTCGATCTGATCGACCGGGCAGACGTAGTCGAGGTCGTCGGTCGTCGGGTGCAGCTCAAAAAAGCGGGCAAGGAATTCAAAGCCTGCTGTCCGTTTCATGACGAAAAGACACCATCCTTCACAGTGTCACCGTCCAAGGGTTTTTATTATTGCTTTGGCTGCGGCGAACACGGCAACGCGCTGGACTTCCTCATGCATTACGACCACATGGAATTTGTCGACGCGGTCGAAAGCCTGGCCAGCCTTATGGGAATCGAGGTGCCGCGTGAAGAATCAAATAAGCGCCCCGCTCGCAGTTATGACGCATTGTTCGAACTGGTCGGCCACGTGACCCGTTACTTCGAATTAGAGCTCAAGACCAATCAAAAGGCGATCAGCTACCTGAAGGCGAGGGGTATTGATGGTGCAACAGCGAAACGTTTCGGCCTCGGCTTTGCACCGGCAGGCTGGAGCAATGTACTCGACAAATTTGGCACCTCGAAGGAGGCCATCGATCGACTGCTGGCGTGCGGCCTGATCATTCGAAAAGACAACGGCAAACATTATGATCGCTTCCGTGACCGAATCATGTTCCCGATCCGTGACACTCGCGGACGCACGATCGGATTTGGCGGTCGCGTCATGGGCGACGAAGAACCGAAGTATCTGAATTCGCCGGAAACGGTGCTGTTTCATAAGGGGCAAGAACTCTACGGTCTCTACGAGGCAAGACAAGCATTACGCAGTATAGACAAGCTCGTCGTCGTCGAGGGATACATGGATGTCATCGGTCTAGCCCGCCACGGCATCGATTTTGCTACGGCGACGCTGGGTACAGCCACGACGGATGAACACCTGAATCGATTGTTCCGCATGTGCGACGAAGTCTTGTTCAGCTTCGACGGCGATCGGGCAGGCCGCGAGGCGGCATGGAAGGCCCTGGAAAACGCCCTGCGCCAGATTCGCGAGGGCCGACAGGTTCGTTTCGTCTTTCTGCCCGATGGCCAGGACCCCGATTCATACGTTCAAGAGAATGGCGCGAATGCATTCATTAAGGCGCTCGACAATGCACTGCCTCTGTCGGAATTCCTGATCGAGGAGTTGGCCGCGCAGGTGGATATGGAATCAGTGGATGGGCGCGCCCGCATGGCTGAGCTGGCACGTCCACTGGTTAGCCGGATCCCACCGGGCATCTACCGGGAGCTCTTGATGGAGCGGCTGGCAGAAATCGTCGGCTTGCCGAGTCACAAACTGAAAACCATGCTCTCGAAAGATGCCAGCACCAATAAAAGGCAACCGACGACGCAGGCAACTCGTTTGCACCCCAGGCCGGCGATCGATTCGGGACACCCTTCGATCGTACGGCGCGCCATAACGCTGCTCATTCAGCATCCGGAGGCTGCGGTAAACATCGATATCGAAAAACTCGCAGGTATTTCGAAGCCCGGCGCCGATTTACTGCACGACCTCATTGAAACTATCCAGTCCGACCCCGATATGACGACGGCTGGGATGCTCGAGCGCTTCCGAAACCATGCCGACGGCCAGCACCTGGGCAAGCTCGCCGCCGTGGAAATGCCCGAATCCGACGATTTTGACGCCGCGGCAGAATTGACCGACTGCGTCATCCAGCTGGCGCATGCGGCGCAGCGCGAAAGAATCAATAATTTAATTGAACAACAAAAACTTGGCACGCTGACAGCAGCCAAGAAAGACGAGCTCAGGGAGCTCACACGAAGTTCCGGGACTGATGGCTAAATCACGGATTCTTATAGCTAGGCAACGGTCATATTAGTATAATTGGTTGCTTGCATTTTTTACGCAGAGGGAAGATCGTTTTGACGGAAAAACGCACAGTGATTAGCGGGAGCAAGCAAGCTCAGCAGTTGAAAGAACTGATTGCCCGCGGCAAGGAGCAAGGCTACCTGACCTACACCGAGGTCAACGATCATCTGCCGAATGACATTGTCGATCCTGAACAGATCGAAGATATCGTCAATATGATTAACGACATGGGCATCGCGGTGCATGAGCAAGCGCCCGATGCTGAGTCATTAATTCTGACGGATAAGGATGTGTCTAACGATGACGAGGATGCGGCCGTGGAAGCGGAAGCAGCGCTCGCCAGCGTCGATGCAGAATTCGGTCGCACAACTGACCAGGTGCGTATGTACATGCGGGAAATGGGTACGGTTGAACTGTTGACCCGACAGGGCGAAATCGAGATCGCAAAGCGAATCGAAGACGGTCTGAACCAGGTCAAGTACCACATGGCGCACTTCCCGCCCACGATCGAAAAGCTGATCGAAGTGGCCGAGGCGGTCCTGGCCGGCGATACCCGCATGCAGGACTTCGTTGTCGGTTTTATCGATCCGAATGCACCTGACGAAATCAAAGCGCCTGTCCAGAAAACGGACGACGACGATGACGACGACGACGACGAAGTTGTCGATACCGGCCCCGATCCGCAAGAAGTTGCTGCCCGTGTAAAGCTTATCAAGCGACTCTTCAAGCGCTCCCTGAAGAACCTCGATAAATACGGCGCGCGGGACAAGAAGACCGTCAAGGTGCAGGGTGACTTGGCTGACCAGTTGATGGAGCTCAAACTCTCGCCGAAGCTAACCGAGATGCTGGTCAGAAACCTGCGCGATTCGGTATCCGTTATTCGCATGCAGGAACGGCAGGTCATGGAGATCTGTGTTCGTGACGCCGGCATGTCACGTAAAGACTTCATTGCGAGTTTCCCGAAGAGCGAAACCGACCTGAACTGGATCGACAAGCATATTCGCGCCAAGCGCAAGCATTCGTCTATTCTCGCCAAACTGAAAGACGACGTATTACGCGCCCAGCGCAAACTGCTGGCCGTCGAGACGTTGACGAATCTGAAGATCGCCGAGATCAAGGAAATCAATCGCCAGATGTCGATCGGCGAGGCAAAAGCACGCCGCGCGAAAAAAGAAATGGTCGAAGCGAACCTGCGACTCGTCATTTCGATCGCGAAGAAGTACACCAATCGGGGTTTGCAGTTCCTGGACCTTATCCAAGAGGGCAATATCGGCCTGATGAAAGCGGTCGATAAATTCGAATACCGTCGCGGCTACAAATTCTCGACCTATGCCACCTGGTGGATTCGCCAGGCCATTACCCGATCGATCGCCGACCAGGCGCGCACGATTCGTATTCCTGTACATATGATCGAAACGATCAACAAGCTGAACCGTATTTCGCGACAGATGCTGCAGGAGATGGGCCGCGAGCCGCTGCCGGACGAACTGGCCGAGCGCATGGAAATGCCGGAGGACAAAGTCCGTAAGGTACTGAAGATTGCCAAAGAGCCGATTTCGATGGAAACACCGATCGGCGACGATGAAGATTCGCACCTCGGCGACTTTATCGAGGACCAGACTGTGCATTCGCCCGTCGACTCGGCAACGTCGGAAGGTCTCAAGGAGTCCACGGACTCTGTCCTCGCTGGTCTAACGCCGCGCGAAGCCAAGGTTTTACGTATGCGTTTTGGAATCGACATGAATACCGATCACACTCTGGAAGAAGTCGGCAAGCAGTTCGACGTCACGCGTGAACGTATTCGGCAGATCGAGGCGAAAGCGCTTAGAAAACTTCGACACCCGACGCGTTCGGACCAACTCCGGAGCTTTTTGATCGAGGAGTAGCGGTCAAAACAACGCGGACCATACCGGCCAGCCGCAAAAGCCAAACATACGGCGTCCGACGCCGCCGGTCAGAACTCCGGGAAGGTTCTTGGACTTCATCAATAGCCCCCTCCGAGGCTGATGAAGGTGCCATTCTTCGCCCGTACGATGCCATCACGGCTTTTCGTCGCAGAAAGTTGACGGCGGGCGCACTGTCTGCACCCATGCTGCACAGATCGAAATCGGTATTTAGCAGATCAAGCTTGCCGTTTGTGTAAAATACCACTTATCAGGTCCGGACGCCCCACATGGCCACTACGCGCTCTCCCGGCAACAATCTGGATTGTGCAATTCGTTGTGGTAATTGGAGCGAAGCGTTACGCACTTCATTACCTCCATCTCGATAACGGACTATTTTCGATTCGATAGCGAGCGCAACGCCCAATTGAAGATCTTGTCGGCAGGACCAATATGGTGAAACTTGGGTGCGGTGAAATTTCTGCCATGGCCGCACACTGAGCATCTGGCACCATTGCCTGTCACTAATGCGAGCTTCTTCTCACGCCCCCTGCGCTTTTGCACCAGACAGGCTTAGAATCGATTATTCTGGAACGAGTCCTCACAGTGCCGTGAACAGAATCGATTCTTTCTACCCTTCAGAACGGCGCCACATTCGATACATGGCCCCACTCCGAATTCTCCCTTGCCAGGCAATGGTTATTGGGGATTGAATGGTTGTATTGCACCCAAATTGAGCTATCCCGATTGACAGATGAATCTGTTAGAATGCCGCTCCCAAATTTTGGGCCTGTAGCTCAGTTGGTTAGAGCAGGGGACTCATCAAGAAAGGTGCGTTTGTGCCGAAAGGCACAAAGTGAACGGGATGAATTCAGGGAAACCTTAACGGCTCGGCCGATGGCAACCCTGAGCCAAGCCGGCGGTACACCGTCG
>JAQWSV010000189.1 GCA_029243005.1 Woeseiaceae bacterium | reverse complement strand
CCACCCACTGCCACAATCTTGAAGCCTTAGATCGCGAGCGCAGACTGGATCGACAAACCAGCGTCGATAGTCGCGATCTTGCCGTTGTGGAGAATAGTATCGGCCTCGATACCGGCATTACCTGACGGGCCATTGCAGGCGGCCAGCAGGGCGCTCGCGAACAGGATCAGGGTTGTTTTTCTCATCATGCTGCCCTCAGCTTCAATGGATGCAGACTGCCCGTCATACTATCGACCATGACGCGAGCGTCGCTCGTCTTTACGATCCAAAAGCGCTTGTATATGAGCCCGCGCGGCGCGACATCGACGTCGAAATACGAGATCGTACGCAATTTGCGTCCGAGCCGGTGCGTCACCGTTCGATGCGCGGTCTTTGCTGCTGCCTGGTCGTCGATGTCTGCAGAAAGCAGCACCGCCAGCGGCACGGTTTCCCTTTTCAGTTCGAAGCTGTCCGCCGTGGCGCCGAGTCCGTTTACCGCATCAACCAGGCAAATCATCGAAAACTGCTTGCGTCCGGCGAGCGTCGGCACACGGCAATCCGCATCGAAACAATAATAAGGATAGATCATCTCCGATTCGCAGACCGCATCGACGTCGCTGGTCAGTGAGGCCACCACGCACAACGCATCTGTCGCGTTGATCTCGCCACGTACAACGACGACTTGATCCTGTTCAGCCATCGCCATTGTTCAGTTTCGATTCGATGGCAGACGCCTCTGGTCCGAGCGCGGTATCGCTGGCCGCAAGCAGCGCCTCGGGTATCGGACCGACCGTTGCGGCTTCGTCCATGACTTTGTGAATATGCGCGGGAACGGGTGACAGTTTTTGCGTCAGCAGACTTACGACGATCATCGTCGTTATTGAACTCGCGACACCAGCCGTCATTGGCGCCATTTGTGTTGACTCGACCATGCCGGCGAATTCCCAACTGAAAGCCACGCTGGCGCCGACGACCATTGAAGAAAGTGCACCGGCAGCATTCGCCTTCTTCCACCAGACAGCACAGAAATAGGCAGGCAGGAATGCACTGCCCAGAACCGACGTCGCGAATATCACGATTGCGAAAACGGTCGGTGGCTCGTAAAGGGCGACCACGTAACCAATAAGCGCGATGGCCAGCACCAACCCGCGGGACACCATGACCATCTGACGCTCCGAGGCACGGGGATTAATGAATCGTTCGTAGAGATCGCGAGAAGCGATCGAGCCGGTTTGCAATAACAGGGAATCGGCCGTCGACATGATCGCTGCCATGATGGCGGCCATAACGAGGCCGGTAACAGCCGGTGGCAGCAGCAGGCCAGCGACCTCGAAAATCGCCATCTCCGGGTCGTTGAGTTCCGGCAGAATCAACACGGCGAGTATGCCTACCAGATAAGGTGTCGGTACGAAAAACAGGTTCCAGGCGGTTGCCCACATACCGGCCTTGCGCGCCGTCGCTGGACGACTCATCGCCATATGGCGCGTCACGACATGCGGCCAGCCAAGCAGACCGACCGAGAATATGAGTACGGCGCCCGCAGCAATTCCCCACTGCCCCTCAAAACCCAAATCCTTGCCCCAGATGGACAGGAGCGTTGGGTCGAATTCTGCAATGGCATTGTTGGCCGCTGTCAGACCACCAACATGACTCAATGCCGCTGCGGCAATCCAGAGGACGCCGACCAGCATGACGAGGCTCTGGAAGAAATCTGTGTAAGCGACCGCGAGATACCCGCCCATGAACGTGTAAATCAGGATGATGCCTACGGCTATTGCCAGAGCGATCGGGTATGGCAACCCGGTGACCATAGCCATCCCTTTGCCGCCTGCAATCAGCTGCGCCAGCACATAGAAGCCCAGGAGGAATACCGTCAGCACACCGGCAAACAACCGAACCGCGGGCGATGGGTACCGTTTCTCGAGGTACTCAATGGAGGTTAATGCACCGAACATCTGCGACAGCTTGCGCATTCGCCGGCCTATCGAAGAAAGATTTAAAACGCCGCCGCCGATATCGCCGGCGGCAAACCACATCGCCCAGTAACCCTGGGTGTAACCGAGTCCTCCGGCACCGAGGAACATGTAACCGCTCATCGACGTACTTTGCAGTGTTAGCGCCGTCGCCATCGGGCCGACCTGCCGGCCGCCCAGCAGGTAACCCTCCAAGTCCTTGCTGCCACCGTGGCGCATTGCCCAGTAGCCGATACCCAGGACGATCACGTAATAGAGCACCAGGAATGCGATAACCGTGCCACTCATGCGCTGTCATCCTGCTGCGTGTCACCTTCACTCCAGTGTTTCGTCCTGTAAAGGAAGACGGCGGTATAGATGATCCAGAACAGGGGGAACCCAAAGACCAGCAGTGTTGTCTCAACGGATAGCCCAAACATCTTACGCTCCCGGTTCCTTTACCAGTGCCAGTCTAGGGTCGATCCGATCGGCTCACCTGGCGGCACCGTCACGGGCCGGATCTGCCTGATCGATGTGGGATCGCTACGCATCTGCTCGATGCGGAAACGTCCGAAGCCGTTGTGCGCTCGCCACGCGGAATCACTTTCTGACGCAGTTCTATCCTGCAACCAAGCGTGCAGCCCGTTAATCGCATCGAGGGCGATGGCCCGGGCCTGTCCATCAGCACCTTCATTAACCGCCAGCATCATCAGCCTTTCCAGCGCGAGATTGTTAACGGCGCGTTCGATCTCACCGTCGATTCCTGCCTGCCGGGTCGAATACCAGGTTGCACTTAGCAGGTCATCAACCAGCTCATCAAAGCCGGGCAACATCGCATTTCTAGCGCTGGACGCAATCATGCGTGCAGCGCGGCTCGGCTCGAGCAAGACTTCGAGGGTCAGCGTCGCCGCGCTTTCGGCCGCGCCGATCGGCTCGAAGACTTTTCCGGTATTGGTCGGAAACGTCTCTCGGGATTTCGGATGGCCAGGCGGTCTCGGCGGAATCAGTGCCAGCACGTTGTCGGGAACACGCAACACAGCAGGCGACAGCGTATTCAACAAGGCTGCGATTGCCTGCCGCTGCTTGTCGGCCGAAACCGGCGAGCTCAGTTCCTGGCCGTCGCCGCGCAACGTGTAGGTCCAGTTGTGACCGCCCACATGCTTGCCGACGGCGATCAACTGGAATCGGTGCAACAGGTAAATCGGTACAAGGATTTCTTCGAGTGACGCCAGCGGCTGACCTGGACGAATATTCTCAGCCGAAAAGTTTCGCATCGCAAATGTACGAACCCGCAGCAGATGCTCCAGTTCCTCTATCGAATCTGCACCATTATCCCAGAGATTGCCGAGCGGGTTCGCACTTCCGATCGCACGTGAATCCGGGTCGTTGATATAAACGAGCCCGGTATCGATCGTATCCGCCATGATCTGGTCGCGCGCGGCCTGTTGGTCGGTGCCATCGGGAAAATCCTGGTAACCGTACAAAATGACGCGTTTGTCCCATTCACCAATGCCGTCGTCATAGGCATTAGTCAAATCGACATCACCATCGTCATCAAACTGGATCAGCGGGTGGGGATAGTCCATGACCGATGAACGGCCCTGTGTGCTGGCAGCCATGTTGTGTTGAATACCCAGGGTGTGCCCAACCTCATGAGCAGAAAGCTGACGAATGCGGGCGAGTGCCATCTCCATCATGGCATCCGGTTTCTCCTCGTCGTCATACGGGGCGAGCAGACCTTCAGCAATCAGATAGTCCTGGCGAACACGCAGACTGCCCAGGGTCACCTTGCCCTTCATAATTTCGCCGGTCCGTGGATCGGTGATACCCCCGCCGTATGACCAGCCCCGCGTCGCCCGATGCACCCATTGAATGATGTTGTAG
>JAQWSV010000313.1 GCA_029243005.1 Woeseiaceae bacterium | reverse complement strand
GTTCAAGGGCATAAAAGGCATTCACCACCTCGCGATCTCCGTACCGAGTCTCGATGAGGCGCGCGCGTTTTACTGCGACGTGCTGGGGTTTGAAGTGGCGGAGAAGTTCGACTTCGGGCCTCATGCAGAAAGCCAGCGTGTGACGCGGGTGAAAGCTGCGGCCGCCGATGTCATGATGCTGCGCGCCGGCAACGTGCACGTCGAAATCTTCGAGTACAGGAACGATGGCGTGAATTCACAGGCAGGCGACCGGCCCGTGTGCGACCACGGCTTCACACATTTTGCGCTGGAGGTCGATGGCGATATCGACGAGGTTTTCGCTGACCTGCAAGCTGCCGGTGTTGAATGGCATTCGCCGCTGGTCGGCACACTCGATGAAGAGGGTTACCGTGTTACCTACGGCCGGGATCCATTCGGCAACGTGATCGAAATCCAGAAGCTATCGACCAGTAACCCGGGGCACATCAGCTACCTTCCGCACTGGAAGCCCTGATGCCGCTGAGCACCTGTCCCAGCACAATGAAGATGAGCAATGCGGCGATCGCAGTCGCACCGCCTTGCCAGGTGACCGCCGCCAGGCCCCAGCGACCAATGACGACGCCCGCGAGGGTCGTGCCGAAGGTGAGGCCGACCGCCTGCGCTGTCGACATCAGGACGACTAACTGACCACGGGTGTCGGCAAGCGTAGCCATCGAGAAGAGATAGGGAAGAGCGAAGTTCCAGGTGCCGTTGTATATGGAAACAGCGATAACGAGGCCGTTCAGATCTTCGAGCCCGGCCAGCATCCAGACGGCAACGACCTGGCCCAGCATCGCCAGGATGAAAGGGATCACGCGGCCGAAGCGATCGGCAACGGCCGCGGCAAAGAACGCGCCCAGTAATCCCACCACCATGCCGATGGCGAGCGCCTTGCCAATTGAATCCGTATCGATGCCTGCGTCGGCCCCCATGCGCTCCATGAACGCCCAGACGCCACCGAGCCCGAGATACCAGACGCACTGGCACGCGAGCGCAAACCAGATCGGCCAGCGAGCAGATGTTGCTGTCTCATTGACGTCCGGTCCGGCATTTTTGCCGCTAACGGGCAGGTTTTTCAGGAGCGGCAGAACCAGGACTGCGATTGCAGCCAGTGGCAGGAAGACCGCCGGTGTGCCCAGTTCGCCGATGTATGCGGGAAGGATGATGAAGCCGGCAATTGCAGCGGACACCTGCGCGACGATGGCGATGGAGTAGTTGCGTTCCGTTTGCCGGGTGTTGCTCAGTGCCGCGATGGCCAGGGCATAGCTCGAGCCGATCCCCAAAAAACCGGTCAGGAAACGAATGGCGGCGAGCGTTTCGAAGTGGGTGACGATCGCTGACAGGATATTGCCGGCGGCCAGTGCCAGCAAAGCTGCCAACGCTACTCGTTGCCAGTGCCAGCGACGAATCCAGAAAGTTGCCGCGATACCGGCGAGGGCGCTGCCCGCCACTTCGAGACCGGCAATAAGCCCAAGCTGCTCGGCGGAGAAACCCAGGTGGTCCGCGAGTGCGCCGAGGTACATCGGCTGAATGTTGAACCCGGCCACGGCCACCGCGCCTAGCAGGACCATGGCGGCAACAGACGCCGGCCGATCAGTGTCCACTCGCTGGTTCATTCGTACATGCTCCCTGCACAGCGCCAGACACTAATGATGCGCAGGTCGTCGCAGATAGTGCAAGGCGACAAGTACGAGGGACGCGAGTCCCGGGCGAGATCATTAAAGGCGTGAAATCACGCTAATTGATGAAAACGGTCTGCCGGCCGTTAACAGGGTCGTTCCAAAGCGCGAGCTCCGAAACCAGGCCCACTTAAGACGCCCAGTCGCGGGGCAAGGCGGTCGCGTCCGAGAAATTGGCGTCGCGTCGAAGCGAGTAATTGATCCCGGAGTCATCATCGAGCTCCATCGCGTATCGCCTGCCAGCATATACAGCCGACGCAATCGGCGCCGGCGCTTCGCAATCGCCAACGCGACGAATGCTTTTCGTATCGCCCGCATTTCCTGCTTCCAATTCGTCCTGCAAGGCGTAATACAGTTCGTCATTGGGCAATCGCGCGGTGACCACCAAAAGAGCATCGGCTTCCAGTGTCGATTCGCGCTCCGTGTACTCGCAGCGCAGCCCAACCTGTTTACCGTCAAAGGATTCGATGTTCTGTGAGAACAGCATTTTTACACCGGCCTTGAGCAGCGAACGCTGCGTTGCTCGCTGCTCGGTGGTGTAGATGCCGAACGAGCACGCCATGTTGTCCGTGCAAACAAAGGTCACATCGCAGCCGGCTCTTTGCAGCATTTCAGCAAGCACCGGACCCATGTAGTAGTAATCGTCGTCGAAGACAACAACTCGACCTTTTGGCAGTCGCCCGGCCATGATGTCGTCAGGCGTGAAGATCTGCGCTGCCGCCGACAGGTTTTCAATGCCGATCGTATTCGTGCGACCAAAGCCGTCGTTTCGCCAGGTGGCGCCCGTTGCGACAACTATGTGATCTGCCTCCACTGCCAATGCATCCCCGGCACTCAATCTGCTATCGACATAAACCTCTACATTGGGCAGTTTCAGGAATTGTTGCTGGCGATAGTCGCGGACACGCGCCCACTCGGCGAGTGTCGGTAGTCGGGATTCCAGCGTTACGCGACCGCCCACTTCGGTGCACGCTTCGGACAGCATGACGTCGTAGCCGCGTTTGCCTAGGGCGTGTGCCGCCTCGAGTCCGGCAGGACCCGCACCCACGACTAGGACTAAGCTGTCTGACGACTTTGGCCGCACGTACTCGGGATGCCAGCCACGCCGCCATTCCTCGCCCATCGTCGGGTTTTGCGTGCAACGAATAGGCACTCCTAACTGATCGCCGGTGTAACACATGTTGCAGCCAATGCACTCACGTATATCCTCAAGACGGCCTTCCTCGATTTTCTTTGGCAAAAACGGATCGGCGATGGAGGGTCGCGCGGCGCCAACAAGGTCGATGAGGCCGCGTTTGATATGGCTGGCCATCGTGTCAGGCGAGGTGAAACGGCCGACGGACACTACAGGCTTGGTGGTTAGTTCCTTAATATAGTTTGTGTGCGTCGCAAGTGATCCTTCGTTGATGAATCGAGAAACGCCCAGTTCGATGTCCCAGTCGGTCACAGTGATGTCCCACAGGTCGGGCAAATCTGCCACTTCTGCGAAGAACTCACGCGTCTCATCCGTTACCATGCAACCGTCCTTCGTCCAGCCATCGTCGCTGGCCAGGCGCACGGCGACTG
This sequence comes from Woeseiaceae bacterium, assembly GCA_029243005.1. Lineage (GTDB taxonomy): Bacteria > Pseudomonadota > Gammaproteobacteria > Steroidobacterales > Woeseiaceae > SZUA-117. Next base: position 2,158 of record JAQWSV010000313.1, on the reverse strand, counting down.
CCATCGTCTCGCCGACGGCTTCCTTCAGTACCTCGACGGTCTCGCTAAGCAGTCGTGCACGGTTCTGGACGCTGCCGCCATATTCATCTGTCCGGTCGTTCGTGGTGGAAAGCTGGAAGTTATGCAGTAGATCGTCGTGGTTGGCGTAAGCATAAACAATGTCGAAGCCCGCATCTTTCGCCCTTAACGCCGCATCGCGATACCACTGGCGCAGGTCTCGAAAATCTTTCTTGTCCATCTTTCGCGACTGGAAGGGCTGGCGCTTCCAGCTCGGTCGCGAGTTGACGTCGAAGGCCACGTCGCGTGTATACAGGTTGGCAGCCGGCGCGCCGCTGTACCAAAGTTCAACGCCGGCCAGTGCGCCATGTTCGTGCACTTTGTCGGTCATGATGCTGTGCGCGCGCACGTCCTGGTCGTCCCACAGCGATGCATATGGGCACAGCAGGTCATCAGAACTGGGATGGATCGAACAGTACTCGGTGTTGACCACGCCCCAGCCGCCCTCGGCTTTGATGCCACGCATCTCATTAAGCGAATTCGGCCGCTGCCATCCCATGCCAGTACAGTGCGGCACCTGGTAAAAGCGGTTTTTGGTCGTTACCGGACCAATTTGAAGAGGCTCAAAAAGAATGTCGTAGCGGGCATCGCGGCTCACAAGCGCACTCCCATGATGATGATTGAACAGTCGATGACGGTCCGCGGACTCGCCGGGTGTTGGCGCCTAATTCAGTCGGAGCCACGCAGCCTTGGTGTTGGTATAGCTCAGCAAACTTTCGAAGCATTTGTCTTTCGCGTTGCCGGACTGCTTGTAGCCACCGAAAGGTTGCGTCATGTCACCTTCTTCAAAGCTATTGACCAGGAAGGTGCCGCACTCAATTTCCCGCACATAGCGCATGGCCTTGCGGTAGTTGTCTGTCCATACGCTGCCCTGTAGTCCGTAGACCGAATTGTTGGCGACCGCGATCGCTTCATCGTCATCGGCAACCTTGATCACCGCGACAACCGGGCCGAAAGCCTCGAACTGGGCGATCGTGTCGGTGTCATTGACGTCCGTGATCAGTGTCGGCACGACGTATGCACCTTTATCCAAGTCCCCACCTGCCGCGACACCGCCAAACATGACAGTGCCGCCCTCGGATTCAGCCGTCTTCACCATGTCAAGGACGCGGGCCTGGGCACCGTGATCGACCAGCGGGCCGAGGTTAACGACCGGGTCGAGCGGATCGCCACAAGTGTAGGCATCTTTACCCATCTCTATGAACTTCCGGACAAATACATCGTAAATCTTTTCGTGGACGATGAGACGCGAGCCGGCGGAACACACCTGGCCCATGTTGAAGAAGATGCCGTTGATCGCTGTCTCAACGGCACGGTCAAGTAGTTCGCCTTCCAGGTCTTCACAGAAAATCTGCGGACCCTTGCCGCCGCACTCGAGTGAAACCTTCTTCATGTTGGACTCGCCGGAGTACACGTGCATCAGCTTGCCGACTTCCGTTGAACCCGTGAAGCTGATCTTGGAGACGTCCATATGGCGCGCAAGCGGCTGGCCGGCTTCTTCGCCCATGCCGTTGATTACCTGCAATGCCCCTGCCGGGCCGCCGGCCTCAACAAACAATTCCGCGGCGCGATAGCTGCTTAATGGCGACTGTTCCGCCGGCTTCAGGATGGTCGAGTTGCCTGCTGCAAGCGATGGCGCGATTTTCCACAGCGCCATCAGCAACGGATAGTTCCACGGCGAGATGCAGCCTACGACGCCGATCGGTTCGCGCAGTACGGTGCTCATAACGTTGTATTCCGTCGCTGTGATTGACCCCGTCATCTTGTCGATGCTCTCGGCGAAGTACTGAATGGTTTCGATACACATCGGCATGTCGACGCCGACCATGTCCGAGATCGGTTTGCCCATGTCGAGTGTGTCCATCAGAGCGAGTTCGGCGCCGTTCTCGCCGATCAGTTCCGCCCACCGGTACATCACCGCCATGCGCTCGCGCGGCGCCTTGCGAGACCATTCGCCTAACTTGAAGGATTCTTTTGCGATCACCACAGCCTTGTCGACATCGGCTATCGTGCCTGCCGCGCAGACATTGGTCACGCTGCCATCAACTGGGTTGATGTTCTCGAACGTGCCGCCCTCGATGGCGTCGACAAATTCTCCACC
>JAQWSV010000137.1 GCA_029243005.1 Woeseiaceae bacterium | reverse complement strand
GAGACAGGCTCGAAGACCGGCAGTTTTCCTATTTGATCGACTATCTCGACCGCGGAGACCTGCTGGTGTTCAACGATACCCAGGTAATCTGCGCGCGGCTCAAGGGGTCGAAAGCAACCGGCGGCAAGGTCGAAATCTTGGTTGAGCGCGTCTTGACAGACACCGAATGTCTCGCCCAGATTCGTGCAAGTAAGTCACCGAAACCCGGGTCGTCGATCAACCTACCCGGCGGCGCCGAGTTTGTGGTGCTAGGGCGTGAAGATGATATGTTCCGGTTACGGCTTGCGGAGGAGGTGCTGCCGTATCTCGACCGGCACGGCGAAGTGCCGCTGCCTCCCTATCTCGACCGTACGGAAGAGATTGAGGACGCGGAGCGCTACCAGACCGTTTATGCCGCGAATCCCGGTGCTGTCGCAGCGCCGACAGCGGGCTTGCACTTCGATCAGCAGATGCTCGATGAGACGGGAAATAAAGGAATTAATCACGCGCACGTCACGCTGCATGTCGGTGCGGGTACCTTCCAGCCACTTCGCGAGGAACAGATCGATCGAAACCGCCTGCACAAAGAGCGGCTAATGGTTAGCCATGAGGCCGCGACCGCGGTGCGTGAAACAAGGGAAGCCGGAGGGCGCGTCATCGCTGTGGGAACCACTTCAGTTCGTGCTCTTGAGGCGGCATCAGGCGAAGCCGGTATCCGTGCCTTCGAAGGCGAGACGGACCTATTCATCCAACCCGGCTATGCGTTTCGATCCGTCGATCTGATGCTGACGAATTTTCATTTGCCACGATCGTCTTTGCTGATGCTCGTGTCTGCCTTCGCGGGCAGGGAGCGTATTCTTGAAGCGTATCGCCATGCCGTTGACGGTCGGTATCGTTTTTTCAGTTATGGTGATGCCATGTTAATCAGGCCCGCAAGCTCATGAAGTTTGACATTCAGTCCAAGGCCGGCGAGGCACGACGGGGCATGCTGCAGTTTCGTCGTGGCATGATAGAAACACCCGCATTCATGCCGGTAGGTACCTACGGGTCTGTCAAGAGCGTGACGCCCGCAGAAGTTTCTGCGTCGGGCGCCGGGATTATTCTTGGCAATACCTTTCACCTGATGTTGCGACCCGGTGCTGAGATTGTTCGCAAGCACAACGGCCTACACGAGTTCATGAACTGGCAGGGACCTATCCTGACCGACTCCGGCGGATTCCAGGTGTTTTCTCTCGTCGAGCTACGCAAACTTACGGAGGAGGGGGTCACTTTTCGATCGCCAGTTAATGGCGATGAAATTATGTTGACGCCGGAGCGCTCGATGGAAGTACAGCATGACCTGAACGCCGACGTGACGATGGTCTTCGATGAATGCACCGTCTATCCGGCAACGGAGGAAGAAGCGCGCGAGTCAATGCAGTTGTCGTTGCGCTGGGCCGTCAGAAGTCGCGTTAAGTTCGATGCGCTCAAAGCGTTGGAACCCGAACGCGGGGAAGCGTTGTTCGGCATCGTGCAAGGCGGTATCTACGACGCCCTTCGGAAAGCGTCGATGGACGGTTTGCTGAAGATAGGATTCGACGGTTATGCGGTTGGCGGACTCGCGGTGGGCGAATCGGAACAGGAACGAAACGACGTTCTGGATCATCTGGTACCCCTGATTCCAGATGCGTATCCGCGCTACCTGATGGGAGTTGGCACGCCCGTCGACATCGCGGAGGCGGTAAGCCGAGGCATCGATATGTTCGACTGCGTGATGCCGACCCGGCATGCTAGGACCGGGCACCTATTCACATCGCGAGGCGTGGTCAGGATTCGTAATGCCCGATACG
>JAQWSV010000111.1 GCA_029243005.1 Woeseiaceae bacterium | reverse complement strand
CGATACCGTGGACATGGCCGCACAAGCTCGCTTCGCCATGGAATTCTGCGCGATCGAATCCTGCGGAAAATGCACACCCTGCCATATTGGCGCAGTGCGAGGCGTCGAGGTCATCGATCGCATCGTCGCCAATGAGAATAGGGACGAAAACATAAACCTTCTCAATGACTTGTGCGATACCATGGTCGACGGATCCTTATGTGCAATGGGCGGAATGACACCGTACCCGGTCCGCAGTGCGCTGAAATATTTTCCGGAGGACTTCGAGAAATAAATACGCACGATGCTGAAAATCGTGGCATTGACCCGGGCCCGGTCAGGGCATCGGAATATCGCCAACCCTCCGGGGTACGTGATAGCCTGCCTGTACGGTAGGCCTTTCGGCGATCTCAACATACCAGCGCCTGACGTTTGGAAATTCGTTCAGGTCGATTTGTTGCCAATCGTATCGGGATATCCATGGCCAGGTCGCAATATCGGCGATCGAATACTCCTCGCCTGCCAGGTATGAGGCTTCACCCAGGCGTCTGTCCATGACGCCATAAAGACGCCTTGCCTCATTCGCATAGCGCTCCGAAGCATATTCCGAAACATCGGGATTGAACCTTAGAAAATGGTGAGCCTGACCGAGCATTGGCCCAACGCCCGCCTTCTGGAACATCAGCCACTCGAGGGCTTTCAGGCGAGTCTGGCGATCGCTGGATAACAATCGACCGGTTTTTTCGGCGAGATAGATAAGAATTGCGCCAGACTCCATCATCGTGACGCCTTCATCCTGATCGACAATGGCGGGAATCTTGTTGTTGGGACTGATCTTCAGGAACTCCGGCGCAAACTGCTCGTTCTCACCGATATTGATCGGATGCACCGTGTACACCAGCCCGGTTTCTTCGAGCATGATGGACGCTTTACGTCCATTCGGTGTCGGCCAAGTGTATAGATCAATCATTACGAATTGTCCTGTTTATCGTTTTTGTCCATCAGCTACTCTTCGATTTTTGCCTTAAGGAAGAGATCGAGAAGAATGAAGCCACCTGCCAGAACCGCAACACCCCAGACGGGATCTAGTTGGATGATTCTTATAGGTCACAGAAATGCCTGAGGTTCGTCTTTGAGCGTCTTACCCAGGCATTTGACGTCATGACATGTTCCGCCATTGGCTCTGAAAACGAGGGCTTTTTTGGTTCTCTTTTTTTGTCCGCGATTTACTCTTGTAGTGATCTGCGGCCGGCGCTTTGCACCCCGATCACCAGAGCCGGCAAAAATAACCTAGCGGTCTTTCTGAACCCTGGAGACCTTCGTGCCTTCGAGCGTCAAGTTATACATCAGGCCCTTCGCACCAAAGATGAAGCCCACGACCGGGTCCTTGATATTGGCATTGTTGATCTGCTTGCCCGCACCTAGGTCGATTAATGCGACTGAACCATCAAGACCAACTTGCCAACCGGAGCTCGTCTGAAACTGTTCCAGCGACTCCTCGGTCATGAACGCGATAACGATCGACTTGGCCTGGGCGCCCAGCTGAAACCCGAAGGAACCGGACGTTGTCCGGTAATAGGCGACGGAACTATCCGCGACGCGCAATGCGCCCTCACCGATTTCTGCACCCAGCCCGATCCCAACCTTGATGACACGGGGAAAGACGAGGTAACCGGCCGACTGCTGCAGGAATACGTCCGCACCGTCTACTTCCGACTGGAAATTGCGGATGGCTTCGTCAACCTTGGCGTCCAGCTCAACCGCAGTATCTGCAGCCGCGGTCAAGGGCAAGAAGACAATGAAGGAAAATAGGGCAAACAGCACTTTTTTCATAGCCTGGTTCCTGATCCGGTTTGGGGACACGCGCAACGTATGATAGCGCACCGGAACACGTTATTTATAGACGTCGCAGAATAGCTACAGGTTCCTGTAAGCAAACTGAGTATCAGGCCCGCGCCGCGCCGATGAAGGCCTGCAGCAAATGCCTGAGGGTATCCTGCAGTGGCCTCGCGCGCTGCTCATCATACTCAGTCGATGCCTCGTCCATATAGGTCCGCTGCGCCAGCTCGAGCTGGATGGCATGCACACTGTCAGCCGGATCACCGTAGTGTCGGGTGATATAACCACCTTTGAAGCGCCCGTTGACGACCGTCGTCCAGGTCGTTCCTGCTGCAAGGCCGGCAACTGCGTCAGACAGGGATGCCGCGCAACTACTGCCATCATTGGTCCCGAAGTTGAGATCCGGTAGATCACCATCGAAAAGCGCCGGTACGACGCCCCTGATGGAATGTGCGTCCCACAAAAGCGCATGACAGAACTCATCCTTCAACTCAGTTAAAGTGGATTCGATCGTGTCGTGATACGGACGCCAGTAGGTCCGCGCGCGCCGGTCACGTTCCTCGTCAGTAACAGTTCCTGCATCCTCGTACAGGTCCTCGCCGGCGAATGCCCGCAAGGGACACAGGCATGTCGACAACTTCCCTGGATAAAGTGACGTGTCGTCCGCCGGGCGATTGAGGTCGACAACGTAGCGTGAGTAATTGGCACTGATAATGCTGGCTCCTATGTCCGCTGCGAAAGCGTACAGCTGCCGTACGTGCCAGTCCGTATCCGGGATCGCGAGGCCCGTGTCCGTCATGAGGTCCGACTGCCCCGGCATCAAGGCTCGCCCATCATGGGGAATACTGATGAGCAACGGCGTCGTGCCACGGCGGAAATTATAGATATCTGTCATGCGGATGGCAGTACGTCCGCGCATTGCGCGTAGAAAGCCCCCGACTCGATGAGATTGGCAACACCCTCGATATCCGGCTTGAGTGATCGGTCGGTCTCAAACCATGCCGATAATTCGCGAATCCTTGCATGCGAGTTTTTGAGTATCGGCGAGCTCTCTTTCGGATGATGGAAGTCAATCCCCTGCGCAGCAGACAGAAACTCGATGGCAACGATGCCGGCGACATTATCGATCATCTGGTGCAGTCGGTTCGCTGCAAACGTTGCCATGCTGACGTGATCCTCCTGGTTTGCCGATGTCGGCAAACTGTCGACGCTTGCCGGATGCGCCAGCGTCTTATTCTCCGACGCCAATGCAGCGGCGACAATCTGAACCATCATGAAGCCCGAGTTGAGTCCGCTTTCTTCGACGAGAAATGCCGGCAAGCCAGACATATGCGGGTCGACAAGCAAAGCGATGCGCCTTTCAGAAAGCGCCCCAATCTCCGCAATCGATAAGGCTAGGTGATCGGCGGCGAACGCCACCGGTTCGGCGTGAAAGTTACCGCCGGAAAGAACCGCATTTTCGAAGACCAGTGGATTATCCGTCACGGCACTTGCTTCAATTTCCAGCAGCGAACAGACATGGCGCAGCGCATCGAGGCATGCGCCCATCACTTGCGGCTGACAACGAATCGAGTATGGGTCCTGAACGCGATCGCAATCGATATGTGACGCGCGAATGTCGCTACCATCGAGCAACGTCCGCAGTATGCTGGCGACATCCATTTGGCCCCGGTGGCCGCGAATCTCATGTATGCGCGAATCGAACGGACTGTCGCTGCCCTTGATGGCATCCGTTGACATTGCGCCAGCTGTCAACGCGGCCGCCATAAGGTTTTCCGTTCGAAACGCGGCTGCCAGGGCAATCGCAGTCGATACCTGGGTACCGTTCAGCAATGCCAACCCCTCTTTCGGCGCCAGGCGAATCGGCTCGATGCCGGCCACAGCGAGCGCTTTCTGCGCCTCCATTTCAACGCCATCGACGCGGACAGTACCCTCCCCGATCAATGCCAGCGACATATGGGCTAGCGGTGCAAGGTCACCCGAAGCACCGACAGACCCCTGCCGCGGTAGCGTCGGATAGATGCCTTTGTTCAGCAATGCGCACAGCGTGTCGGCGAGCTCGGGTCGCACGCCAGAGTGGCCTTCCGAGAGCGCCTTGAGCTTCATCAACATCACAAGCCTGACAACGTTATCTGACAGCAGCTCTCCCAGACCGACCGCGTGAGAACGAATCAGGTTGTCCTGCAAATGATTGAGCTCATCATCGCTGACACGAACATTGGCCAGCAGACCAAAACCGGTATTGACGCCGTAGACCCGGTCGCCGCTATCGAGGACCGCGCCGACCGTCTGATTCGATGCAACGATTCGCGCGCGCGCATTGTCCGAAATCGCAACGTCGACCGGGTTCAGCCAAGCAGCTCGCAGTTGGGCAAGCTGCAATCGATCCCGACCGATTTCAATCATTCTCATCACTCGTCACCGATCATGGGCAGGTTAAGATCGTGCTCCCGCGCGCAATCCATGGCCTCTTGATAGCCTGCATCGGCATGTCGCATAACGCCACTTGCGGGATCATTCCAGAGAACCCGGCCGATTCGTGCCGCCGCATCGTCCGTACCATCGCAGACGATCACGAGTCCCGCATGTTGCGAGTAGCCCATGCCGACACCGCCGCCATGATGGAAGGACACCCAGGTCGCCCCGCTCGCCGTGTTGAGTAAGGCATTCAGGAGTGGCCAGTCTGAAACGGCATCGGAACCGTCGCACATGGACTCGGTTTCTCGATTCGGGCTCGCGACACTGCCACTATCGAGGTGATCCCGACCGATCACGACCGGTGCCTTCAATTCACCGTTGCGGACCATCTCGTTGAACGCAAGACCGAGCCTGTGCCGTTGTCCCAGTCCGACCCAGCAGATTCGCGATGGCAGCCCCTGGAAGTGAATACGTTCACGGGCCTTGTCGAGCCAGTTATGCAGATGTGCGTCACCCGGAATCAGTTCCTTCACTTTAGCATCGGTCTTGTAAATATCTTCAGGATCGCCGGACAACGCTACCCAACGAAACGGGCCAACGCCCCGGCAGAACAAGGGCCGCACATAGGCAGGAACGAAGCCTGGAAAGTCGAATGCATTCTCGACGCCCTGGTCGAAGGCGACCTGCCGAATATTGTTGCCATAGTCGAAGGTCGGCACACCGATTGCATTGAACTCGAGCATTGCCCTTACATGGACCGCCATTGATGCCTCCGCAGCTTTGACGACAGCAGCGGGGTCACTCACTCGCTTTTCGAACCATTCGTCCACCGTCCACCCGGCTGGCAGATAACCGTTCGCCGGGTCATGCGCTGACGTCTGGTCGGTCAGAGCGTCGGGACGAATACCTCTTTCCAGCAACCTGGGCAGGACTTCTGCCGCGTTACCCAGCAATCCGATCGATACGGCTTCCTTATCGCTGACGGCGGCATCGACCATGGCGAGCGCATCATCGAGCGTTTCGGCACGCTGGTCGAGGTAGCCGGTTTGGAGCCGTTTGTCGATGCGGTCGGACTGGCATTCGATCGCCAGCATGGATGCGCCGGCCATCGTCGCTGCCAGTGGCTGTGCGCCGCCCATACCGCCGAGGCCCGCCGTCAGAATCCACCTGCCCGCAAGATCGCCGTCGAAGTGCTGACGACCCATCTCGGCAAAAGTCTCGTAGGTCCCCTGGACAATTCCCTGGCTACCGATATAGATCCATGAGCCTGCCGTCATCTGGCCGTACATCATCAGACCTTTCTGGTCGAGCTCGCGAAAATGTTCCCAGTTCGACCAGCCCGGCACGAGATTCGAGTTCGCAATGAGAACGCGCGGCGCATCCTTGTGCGTTTGGAATACGCCGACCGGTTTTCCCGACTGAACGAGCAGGGTTTGATCGGACTCTAGCTGTGCGAGCGTTTCCACGATCTTGTCAAAGCAGGTCCAGTTGCGCGCTGCCTTGCCAATTCCGCCGTAGACCACGAGGTCGTCCGGTCGCTCGGCGACCTCCGGGTCGAGGTTATTCATGATCATCCGCAGCGGTGCTTCGGTCAGCCAGCTCTTCGCCCGGATGTCGTTGCCGGTCGGCGCTTTGACCAGGCGCGTTTTTCCTTGACTCATTCCTGTTGCTCCAGTGCCAGGGGCTCTGCGCCCGGCGGCGCATAGTGACCCGATAGTTCAAAGCGACTGCCGGGATGGCAAAGTCGCGCAAATGTGACGGGGCGACCATGCGCCCAGGTGCGTCGGGTGACGACGAGGCAAGGCTCACCCTCCTGCATATCCAGCTGTTGCTGGGTCAGAGGATCCGGCATGGTCGCTCGCACGACGTGCTCAGCTTCCTGCAATGGCGATATCGAACTCAGGTAGGCGCCCGGTGTCGTATCCGTAAAGTCGGTATCCAGAAAACCCGGGGCAAAACCGGGAACGACATAACGATCCTCGAGTTGTACCGGCGTATCATTTTCACAATGCACCAGGCGCACGTGCATGAGCCGTGCTGCCAGGTCACATTGCAACACTTCGGCTGCGTTCTCATCTGCCTCGACTTCATCGCAAGACAAAAGTTTGGTCGAATGCCTGTTACCCCGCTTTGCAATCTCGTCAGCAATGTTTCGCACTTCCAATACGTGCAGACCGGTTTTGAAGTCGGCTACAAAGGTCCCGACACCGGCCACACGCTCCACATAACCCTCATCAGTCAGTTCGCGCAGCGCACGGTTCGCCGTCATTCGCGAAACACCTGTGCTGTGCACGAGTTCGTTCTCGGACGGCACACGATCGCACGGCTGAAGTTCACCAGTGGAAATGCGCCGAATAATCAACTCTTTGAGCTGCCGGTAACGCGGAATCGTCGTCAAACTCATTCGGTCACCTTTTCGAGATCGAGCGTCCTAACCAACTCAGCGTATGGCTGGCACGACTTTTCCTGGCCAACATGCTGGCCATCCACGACTTGCCAGGCACCGTTTATCATCACCCGGTCGATCGGGAGTGTGAATCCGGAAAATACCAGCGCATCCAGGAGTGAACGCGTGGAATGGCCTGCGAGCACCGGACTGTCATCGTCGAGCATCACCAGGTCGGCGTTGGCGCCCTCAACGATCTGCCGACGATCGTTACCGCATGTGGCAGCCCCGCCCTCCAGTGCGAGCTCGAAAAGACTGCGGCCGGTTTCGGGTCGACGAATTGCGGCGATATTTCGCGCCTGCCCCGCCAGTCGCTGGCCGTATTCGAGCCAGCGCAATTCTTCGAACGGATTGATTGACACATTACTGTCGGAACCGATCGCGATTCGGCCGCCATGTTCAAGGAAATGCTGCAGCATGAAGAGGCCATCACCAAGGTTCGCTTCCGTGCTCGGGCAAAGGCAAACGACTGCGCGACTCTTTGCGATTGAGACCTGTTCATCGCTGTTCGTGTGCGTCGCATGCACGAGACACCAGCGTTCATCAACCTCGCAGTTGTCCATCAGCCATTCAACCGGGTATTTGTCGAGAACGGAAAGACAGTCCTCCGCTTCTTTCTTTTGCTCAGCGATATGCAGATGCATCGGCGCCTTATCGCGCGCAGCAATGGCCGCGACCTGTTTCAGAGATTCTGGCGTTACGGCACGCAAACTGTGCACACCGATACCCGTGCGTACACCCTCGCGACAGGCCGCCGTGACCGTATCGTAGTGTGCGATAAATTCTTCTAGCGCACTGACAAATTGTTGCTGTTCCCGGCTCGCCGGTTCGTCATCAAATCCGGCACGCTCATAC
>JAQWSV010000107.1 GCA_029243005.1 Woeseiaceae bacterium | reverse complement strand
TGAACTTCCTCGATTTTGAACACAAAGAGAAACGATCCGATATCGATGATCACGCCTTTGTTATCGTTGAATATCACAACGGCGTGCGTGGACAATTTTCCCTCAACATGTTTTCCGAGGAGCTTTATGAGGAGCTCGTGATAGGCGGAAGCCTGGGGCGGCTCCACGCCTGGGAAAATGCGAGTTTTAAACCTGGCAAAGTCTCGAGTGCCCACATCAAAGTTGAGGTGCCTGATCACCCCGCCTATGAGGGGTTAGCCTGTGACTACCCCGAATCGATAGCGCGAACAGGTCATTACGGCTCGACACTGTTCGAACATGAGCAGTTTCTCAACGCACTGGATGGGCAAACGACCGATGCAGCCACCGCGAGCGAGGGTCTGTGGGCTATCATCACTGCCTGGATGGCTCAAAAATCAATCGAACAAGGTGATGTTGTAGATGTACGAAAAGCCCTGATTGATGAGAATTGCGACCCCTACCAACCCGATCTAATGCCAGGCAACCTGGAACAAGGGATTCAGCGACATAATGACAACAATAAGTGATCTAGCCATACCTGCTGTCGGTCTAGGCCTTTGGAAAATAGCCCGAGAAGATGCGGCAGCTGTTGTGATTGAGGCATTGAAAGAAGGCTATCGGCACCTCGATAGTGCCTGCGACTACGGCAATGAGCTCGAGGTCGGAGCGGGGCTAACTACCGCCTTTGAATCTGGGGTCTGCACCCGCGAGGATGTTTGGGTGACTTCAAAGCTGTGGAATACCTATCACGACCCTGCCCATGTCAAAGAGGCCTGCCTCAAGACGCTCACCGACCTGGGCCTGGACTACCTTGATCTATACCTCATCCACTTCCCCATTGCCTTGAAGCCTGTCGATTTCGAAGCGCACTATCCGCCGGGGTGGTTCCATGACCCGAATAAAGAGTCGCCTAGAATGGAGCTGGCCTCGGTACCGCTCCATGAAACTTGGGCTGCGATGGAATCACTTGTCGAGAAGGGGTTGGTTAAACACATCGGCGTCTGCAATTACAATTCGGCGCTCATTCACGACCTTATGGCTTACGCCAAGATCAAGCCAGCCATGCTGCAAGTGGAATTGCACCCTTACCTGACACAGCCGTCGTTGATGCGAACTGCAGCGCAATACGGCATTACCGTGACTGGCTTTTCCCCTCTGGGCGCTTCCTCTTACCTCGAGCTCTCAATGGCGAACGAACCGGAGTCGGTATTGCGAGAAGAGCTGATCAAGGAAATAGCCTGTCGACATCGGCGGACACCGGCGCAAGTGGTACTTCGATGGGGCATCCAGCGCGGAACGGCGGTCATACCCAAGTCAAGCAAATCCTCACGAAGACAAGAGAATCTCGCGGTCTTTGATTTTGAACTTAACAGTGATGAGATGGAGAGTATCTCAGCGTTAAACCGAGGTCGGCGCTTCAATAACCCCGCCGACTTTTGCGAGGGAGCGTTTAATACGTTCCATGCCATTTATGAGTAATCTATCCTCGGCTACCTCGGAACCTTTACTGCTCACTCCCAGCGAGCTCGGACTTGTCTCGGGTGAGCGGCTTGAGGAAAGTACCAGGGGACGGATAAATGATGCGCTAAAAGAGTATGGAAGCGTTTTACTTCGCGGATATGACCTAGCGACCGATCAGGATTTCGACAATTTTATCAAGAGTTTCGATCTTGAAAACTTTCCCTATGACGACTCATTCTCAAACGCTGTACGCCGAAATCGAAGCGCCCGTGTATTTACCGCCAATGAGGCACCGCCCGATGTCGAGATCCATCTGCACCACGAGATGGCTCAGACGCTAACCTTCCCCACGAAACTGTTTTTCTTTTGTGAGACTGCTCCCACCGAGGGCGGTGCAACACCGATCTGCCGATCGGATATCGCTCTGAAAAAACTCACGGCCAGCAATGCTAGCTTCGTTGAGTCGCTGAAACGCAAAGGCGTGCGCTATCGCAATACCATGCCTGCAACCGAAGACCGTGCGTCGGGTCAGGGTCGAACCTGGTATCAGACATTGAGCGTTGATTCGGCGCAGGCCGCGGAACAAAAGCTTACTGCCCTAGGATATCGCTATCGATGGCTTCCAGAGGAAGAATTATCAGTACAAACCCCTCGCCTGCCCGCCATCTGTTCCTTTAACGGTAGCTCCGAGGTGTTCTTCAATCAATTAGTGGCCGCGGCTGCGAGTTGGCGTAATACTGCGGATGAAGCGGAAGCACGGCTGGTTTATGGTGACGATACATTGATCGACTCTACAGATCTCAAACTCATGATCGAAGTCTGCTATGACTCTGTGGTTGATCTCGACTGGCAGCAGGGCGATGTCGCCTTAATCGATAATCTGAAAGTAATGCATGGGCGCCGGCCCTACAGGGGAAAGCGATCGGTCTTGGCCGCGCTATGCTCCCCAATGTCAAGAGAAGCCATGGAGTCCACAACTGCATAACAGTATGGCATTAGGCATATCTCTGGCTCCTCAAGGATATCTGTAAATCACTACAGGGCGGGACTGGCTCAACGCACTAATCTCCTCGAAGAGAGAATGCTGCCGTAATGAGCTGTCGAAACTCAGACCTAAGCATCACAATATCAGTGTTTTTTTGCCCATTGCTTAATTTTTGATGTGGGGCAGCCCCGTTTAAGGTAACTCGCTGGATATCCCGATTCTTCGACAATTTGCTCACAGGAGCAGCCGGCGGTATCAGCGGTAGTAAATGTGTGCCTACTGCCTGATTGGGGAGGTGCTTGGAAGAAATTGAAGTTTCCAGCCTCAGTGAGTGCCCACTTATTCTTACCAAAACTTTTTGTGGGAACAGATTCTGGAATTACAGTATCCGGACAAAAGTCTATCGCATCATCCACGCCATCATTATCTGAGTCCTCACCTGAGAGCACATGGTGCGTGCTCGCCCATTTCTTCATTATTAATGTCGGGCAGCCACGCTTCAGGTACTTAGTTGAGTATCCGCCTTCTTCTACAATTTGTTCACATGAACAACCGGCCGTGTCGATTGTACTAAAACTGTGATTAGTCCTTGGTGCACCCTGAACAAAATCTAGACTCTCTACATCCGTAAGCGCCCATTTTCTCTTCCCCAGATTGCCTTTTGTAGGTACGGATTCTGGAATCACGGTGCCTGGACAAAAGTCGCTTAAGTCAGCCACACCATCTCCATCACTATCGTCTTCCGCTCCACCGAAGGTTGGTATAAGGCCCCATTGCACGAGTGTGCCCTGATCGGCAAACGGATAAAAATCCGTAACATCGAGACGCCAGGTGCCACTAAATTCTTTACCATTAAAAGCACTTAGCTCTTCGTAGGGTGAAACGCTGCCGGAAATAGTGGGAGATTCACTATCGCACGCATCCTGAACTGAGGTGCTCGCATCATCGTCTAAAGTAGCATCGATATTTTCACCGCTACACGCAAAATCAACATCAATGGGCGAATTGGGGTCATAAGACGAATGCAACAGGGAAACTGTGGTTCCGCTATCTTCATGTACAAGGTCAAAGGAGAGATCTCCGACCCAGGTATGTTTTGCTTGAATGATTACCTCGAGGTCTGATAACTGCCCCGACGTCTCAATAACAAATGTATCGAAAGCAGAGTTGCCATCGTCAGGTATGTCCATAAAAGGTGAGCGGTACAGACCTGTGGTAAAACTCGAGCTCTGAGATACAGGACTTGTACCGCAAAGATTAGACGCTGAAACACGCCAGTAATATTGCTGTTCCGCCAACAGAGGTGTATCGGGCATCACATTGGTTTCACTAGTCGATAGGGTAAAATCAATGCTACTAAAATCCGCATCATCATCAATTTCAATGTTATAGCTACTAGCATCTGGCACCTCGGTCCAAGCTAATTTAGGTGCTGTCCAAATATTGGTGGATCCATCGGTAGGCTCAAGCAAGCTCGCTGTCCCGTCTGGACCAGAATCCAATACCGCTACGTTGATTAGCGTTGATTTCTCATTAGCTCCGGTCGCTGTGCCCGTAATGCTAAAACTGTATTCGCCGTCTGATATCAGGCCAACAGAAATTTGGGCCGTGGCAGTATTTGCAGGGGACGCCGGTGTCACAGAATTACTGTTAAACCCACCAGTAAAACCGCCGGGAAAATCAGAAAAGTCAAGGGTTACAGGGTTATCAAAACTCTGTATTGATAATATCGATATCTCGATTGGTTCCAAATCGCCTGGAACACAAACAAGCTGGCTTGTTGGGTTTGCGCTTTGTAGAAAACCGGGAACCGCCCCATCGTTTACTTTGTCGTCCGCGTAAACATCTTTAGCGTTGGGAGGGCCTTCACGATTGTCGGTCCATGCAGAGACAATGTTGTCACCTACTACCGACAAACCGTTGTAATCCCCAAATTCTTGACCATCAGTCAGGTTAGCCGATGTCTCAGAGGTAATTCTCTCTGGAGTAGACCAATTAACAGCACCGTCAGCGGACATGGAATAATAAAAATCGACATCTTCGCGGCTTTCAGAGTGCTGTGTGTCATAGTAGACGGCATGAACATTGCCGTATTCATCAACTGTAAGCCATTGGTTGAAGCGATCTACAGTTTCAACATCGTCTACAGGATGAGGTATTGAAATACCCCAGGTTTCACCACCATCACGGGAATATGCAATCTTAATCTGGGTGTGGTTTGTTTCGGAATTATTGGTTTCTTCTTCGTATGTATCGGTCCAGGCAACGTAAATGCTACCGTCATAAGATCCACCTGATTGATCAGAGTCTGCTGCAGCATATACCCAGGCACCTCGTGTTTCTTGGGCAGGTATTGGAAAATCGAATTCGCCATTGGTTTCGGCTACCGTCACGGGAGATTCAAATGTCTCTCCTCCGTCCGTAGATTTGAGCAGGACTATTGATTCATCCCCTAGGTCCGAAAAACCAAAGGCGGCATAGAAATAGTAGATATTTCCAGCGGCATCGGTCGTTATGTCACTACCGATGCCATAAGGTGCCTCAGGAAATTCCTGAATATCATATGACAGCGCACTGTCAGTGGACCGTGCAAACTGCATGATATTTCCATTGTGATAGGTCAGGTATACGTTGTCCTGAAATGGTGACTGTGGAGACTTGTCGACATGAATAAACTCTTTGTCACTTCCAGATTCTGTTAGGTAAACACGATCTACCCAGGTCTGCCCTCCATCAAAGGAGCGCCAAGTGGAGACGCCTATATCACCAGACAACGCAGCAACGTAGGCGATTGTGCCATCAGAGGAAAAATCAATACTCGGGTCACAACATGTATCGGGTAATTCACCCTGAATTATCCAGTTCGCACCACCATCGGTACTGTAATACATCTCCTGACCGCCGTAGTTGTTCGCACCGGCGATAGCGTGTGTTGAATCAGTCGGGTTTATCTCGACGCTAATTTCGTTAGCGCCTTCGATCTCGTTTAACTGAACCTCTTTGTTATTCTTTATGGCTATCTTGCGGCTGAGAGCGCGGCGCCGAGCCAATACGCGCCGGTCACTTTCTATGGCCCCGTTCCTCATAAGGCCACCATATTTTCTGTGGAACATCTGCAGTGCAGCTCTCGGGTACTGTGCAGGCCCGGAACGCCTGAGATGTGGCCACTTTCTTCTTAGTTCAACGCGAAAAAAAGCGGGTAGTTGTGACCGCAACTTCGCATCCTCTCTCGAGAGTAAATTTAGATCGGCGGACGTCATGTTGTAGTTGCGATCGTCCCACGGCCCAAATTTTTCCAAAGTGCGATAGCTGATACGTTGGTCGACACCCTTTGCTTGGTTAACTTCATAAGGACGGCCTTGCTTTTCTGCACCTGACGTTAGTGAAAAAGCAAGTAGAACGGCCGACAATAATGCAAAGCGAAGGGTGTTCTTTGCTTGTTTGGGTTGGTTACAGATTTGTCTTAAAACAATTATGATTGTCGTATTCCCTGGAAGCGAGACCCGGTGTTCCGCCGATTGCATAACCCCTTAAAGGTGCTGCTTAACTTATTCATTCTTATTCGGACTTAATGTTTTCAATTTTTGCAATAGCCCACCATAACGTATTTGGAATAATTGCACAGCTGAACGGGGATACTGGGCGGGCCCAGTTTTGGGAAGGTTGGGCATTTTTTTGCGCAATTCTATGCGGAAGAATGCCGGAATTGGGTCTTTTATTTGATCTTCGGTTTCTGATAAGTAAGAAAGATCGTCAAGAGTAAGCATGTAGTTCCGATCATCCCAAGGCCCAAATTTCACCAAAGAAACGTAGTCAACTCGCTCATCCACCCCAAGTGCTTGATCTATCTGCGGGTGTTGCGACGACCCTTGTGTCAAACCTGAGATCGGCTGCAACAATAAGGTCAAAACAATTAGACAATTTCTAGCTTGCATTTTTGTCATGGTATTTTTCTTGGCTTATATAGCAATATAATCATGATGTTAGCGGTCCGCCAGAATTCAGTTCGTAGAACTATTTGCTAGAGCTTACTTACTCAGATTAGTGCGTCCGTTCATAGCGTGTCATCGTACAGCGCCATTCATAAGAGGATGAGGTATAGGTGCTGGGGCGACGTATGCGTTACTATGCCCGGCTCACCAATCTCGCAGGGTAACCAGTCATGGCGGCAACCAGTAATCTTACCGATTCCGGCGCACCGGATTCGCCAGACGTTCCCCCCTTAGCCGAGGTGGAAGTTTCGTTCGTGCTGCCCTGTCTGAACGAAGCCGAGACCCTCGGTGCCTGTATCGAGGAGATCCAGGTGTGCATCCGAGAACACGAACTCTCGGCCGAGATCGTGATCGCGGACAACGGCAGCACCGATGAGTCACAGGAGATCGCCCGTGCACTCGGCGCACGCGTAATCGACGTACCGCAGCGAGGCTACGGGAGCGCACTGATGGGTGGGTTCGATACTGCAGCCGGACGGTATCTGATCATGGGAGACGCGGACCAGAGCTACGACTTCGGACAAGTCATGCCGATGATCGAGGCACTCCGTGAGGGCGCAGACATGGTCATGGGCTCGCGATTCGACGGGCGTATAGAACCGGGCGCGATGCCCTTCTTGCACAAGTACCTGGGCAACCCCGTGCTGAGCTTTCTCGGCCGTGTGTTGTTCCAAACTCCGATCTCCGATTTTCATTGTGGACTGCGTGCCTTGTCCCGGCAGGTTTATCGGGAGATGGGCCTGAGAACCGCGGGGATGGAATTCGCCACGGAAATGATCGCCAAAGCCGCTGCGCGACGATTGAGAATCGAGCAAGTGCCCATCACACTGCGTCCCGATGGACGATCCCGCCCCCCGCATCTTCAAACCTGGCGCGATGGCTGGCGCCATCTCCGCTTTATGCTGACTCTCTCTCCACGGTGGACCCTTTTCATTCCGGGAAGCTTGCTATTCTCATTAGGACTTTTGCTCATGGCCGTGCTGGGCTTCGGGTCCTTCAGCCTCGGGGCCGTGACCTTCGATATCCACACGATGCTCGTGGCCGGCGTCTTCGTGCTCGTCGGATTCCAGGCGATGGCAACGGGAATCGCGGCACGCGTCTTCGCGTTGGAAGAGGAGATCGGTCCGCCCGCACCTTGGATGACCAAGAGTCTCGAAGTCGTTACTCTCGAGCGTGGACTGATTGCCGGAGGACTCCTGATCGGGCTCGGACTGATCTTAGTCGGCGGAGAGGCATGGACATGGGTATTCACCGGCTTCTCACCCCTAGACGTACAGGTGACACTCCGCCCCGTCGTTTTTGGCGTCGTGCTGTTGGCGCTCGGATTCCAGACCCTTCAGCTCTCGTTTCTCTGCAGCATGCTGGGAATCAAACGAACCCGGAACTACTGATTACGAGATCGCCCTCCCTAATAACGACCGTTTCCACCGAAGACCACGTCGCATCCACGGTGTAGATCCGCCCATTGATCAAAATTCAGTCGATAGTCTGGCGAACCAGCGAACTTTCATCGGCACAGCCTGTATTTGATTTGCATCGCTAATTTCCTAGCGAATTCGTATCGCGCTTCATTCGTTCAAAGCCGAACGCTTCCCGCGCTGCAAGATACACAGGATCTTGCTCAGTCCGCCCGGACAGCAGGTCGGCGGCAATAACGCCGTATCCCAAAGATCCTTTTGCGCCGACGCCAGACATGCCGCCAACGACGACCAGGTCTGGATCGGGGCTACCGTCCGGCAATAGCGCATTGGTCACGTATGGCACTTCGCTTTCCGTCAACGAATACACGCAGGAGTATCCGTCATTCACCAACAAGTGATCTCGTGTGAAGCCGACGTCGAGTAATGCAAGGTGATGCAACAACATTTCGTATGACCATTCGATCTCTTCGTCAGACAACGACTGCTGCCACACGGCACCGAGATCTTCAATGTCGGTGCGCCGAAAATGCCCGCCAATCTTGATGATTGGTGTACCACGTTCTGTGTATCGCTCGATCATCGAGAACTGATCGCTGGCACGCAACTGCAATGTGCTGTTGATTGCTGGAAACAGATCTTTGAGACCCTGCTGTTCGGTGGGTAAAAGTCCGTTCCAAAAATCCGGTGCCACTTCGAAGAACGCAAGAAAGACCCGCCGCGGCGTTATCAGCTGATCAAATTCCAGTGCGACGTCTTTGAGAAGCGACCCGGTGTAGGGCCCGGCTGCACTGACAACTCTAGGGACGGTGAGTTGTCGCACCAATCCACTGTCGACGTCCGTGATTTCGAGTTCGAATCCTGCGTTATCCCGAATCAGTGATGTCACTCGCTGCCGGTAGGCGACCCGTCCGCCGGCGAGCACCGTACCGCGGTGAAGTGCCCTGATCGTCGCACCGGGATTGATCGTCCCAGAATAATCCTTGTATTCTCGCACGATGTAGGCGTCTTCGGCTAAGTTGATGCCGAACACTGTCCTTGCCTCGTCCGGTGTCGTCGCAACTTTGACAGGGTCCGGCTGTTCCGACAGCCAGCTCCGATCTTCGAGCCGAGAAATATGATCCACATAGTTGACGGGCGAGGTCACGTAGACGTCGTCCATACTGACCTTATCCCCATGCTCGTTCAGGAAAGCGATGAGTTCTTTCATCTCGGCGACAGTGCGATTGTGCATGTATCCCCAGATGTCGTCTGGCGGCCCGAGGCTCCTAGAGATCCGCGCGTCGCCGAAGCTGGATCCCTGGGTATAGGTCTCACCCTGCATTTCGAGCAGAAGGACGCCCTGACCCTCAATTGCAAGCTGCCACGCCGTGCTACTGCCCATCAGGCCGCCGCCGATTACTACGACGTCCCAGCCGCCATCCAGATTTTCTTCCGCGGAAACGGCGGTGTGCAGCGGCAAGCCCAGGCAAATGCAAAGGATTGAAATGATCCATTTTGCGATACGTTCAGACATCGTTAGTCAATTCCCCAATTCAGTGACGGCCATAATGGCAGCATGCTCTCCCGGAGGCGCACTGCAGTTTTTCAGCATAACCGAAAACCGGCAGGAGATTGGTCGATCAATGAAAGGTTCCGCTGGGAGGCACGTTGCATCATCTGCCCTGCTCTACACAACGACGCGCAACTATCTCACGCAAGACTCCCGCGGTATCCGTAGAGTTGAAATTGGGGAAGCCTCTCAAGCTGCGCAAATTAGCCGCAATTCCACCTGCCGAGAATCTAATGTGAGCTAAACGATACACCATTGATCCACGTATCGATTACTCTCAGATCGTCATCAACCAGTACCAGATTCGCCAAATAGCCTGGCTTGATTTGTCCGAGCTGAGAGCCATGCCCGAGAAACTCAGCTGGATTGCGACTTGCCATGTATACAGCTTCTAACAGATCGATGTTCAACATCGCAATCGCGTTCCGAACGGCGCTTGCCATATCCAAGTGAGACCCCGAAAGAGACCCATCCGCCGATACGCATCTGCCGTCAACGACCTCAATGTGCTTGCCACCGAGCTCGAACTGCCGACCATCCCAACCAACGCTAGGCATCGCATCTGTCACCAGCAGAAACCGATCTAGCGACTTGGCCGCTATCGCAATACGCATCGTCACCGGACTAACATGATGGCCGTCGACAATCATTCCGCTCCAAGTGTTCTCATCCTCAAGTGCCGCCCCGACAACTCCAGGCTCTCTACTCGTCAGCGGCGACATCGCATTGAACAAATGTGTGAATCCAGACAGGCCCGCGTCAATCGCGGCCCGAATTTCGTCGTAAGTCGCATTCGTGTGCCCCGCAGACACAACAACGCCCGCATCCACTAGCCGCCGAATCATTTTAGGCTCGGTCATCTCAGGCGCAATGGTTACCATTGTCTTTCCGGTTTTCAGCTTCGTTAGAACTTCGAATGCTGCGTCATCGAGCGCACGAAATTTTGACACGTCGTGCGCACCCCTCTTCACTGGATTGAGGAAAGGACCTTCAAGATGAATGCCCAACAACCCCGGTACGCCGGCTGCTAATGCCTCGTTAGCTGCCGCGATTGCAGCTTCGATAACTGAGATTTCGTCACTGATAAGGGTCGGTAGGAACCCGGTTGTTCCGAACTTCCGGTGCGATGCTCCGATCGTCCGAATCGTCTCAACCGTCGGCGCATTGTTGAAGAGTACTCCACCACCACCATTAACCTGCACATCAATGAAGCCGGGCAACAACAATTGGCCATCTAGATCGTGGTGTTCAGTCACCTTGTCGCCGATTTTGCCGTTCTTAGCAACCTGATGAATACGGCCTTCATGAATTACCACCGTATGGCCGCTTCGAACACCATTCTCGCTCAGTACGCGGGCATTGGTCAGTGCCTTCATAACTTGACTGTCTCGGTAACCTTACGAAGGTGCGGCGGGCAATCCGGATTGTATCTGCGAGCGACGGACAGTGCGTTAGCCATCCGAGAACTGGTCCAGATGGAAAGAGGTAAGAAGCCAATCGAGGAGATCTGAACCATACTGAAGAAACGATACAACGCCGAAGCGATCATTCACAAGCTGGGTTAAGCCGATGTGCTGATTACCGAGGGCAAAACAGTCACCGAAATCTATAAACAACACGGCCTCACCGGTCAGCAATTGGCCCAAAATGGCAACTCGCCTGCTAAACTCATGCCTAGCTACTATTGACCCAGAGCAGACGTTCGCAAACTGATTAAAATGGTGCCAGTCTGAAAAGGACAATGGCGAACCATATGGCTACTGGCCGTGGCTCATTCGTGCCTGGACCGAAATTATATGATCAATACTCGGAATAAAGTAACGCCCGTTCACGGAATCGTGTACAAGTGGCGGCGCGTAAGGGATCGAAGTTCTCTAGTCTGTGCGCTGTCCATCATCATGCTGTTTGTCGCCATGCCGTCCAACGCCTATGACGACATCGTCGAGCCTCGCACGTTCACCTATGCGGAACACAAACTGATCAACGGCCAGGTCATCCGGCCAGTGACCGTCGTTTACCAATCTTATGGCAAGCTGGACGCGGACGGCGGCAATGGGGTCCTGATCCTGCACGGCATGGGCGGCACTGCCCACGCGGCAGGGCGGCATGCGGCAGACGGGCCAACGGGGTACTGGGATGAACTGATCGGTCCGGGCAAGCCGTTCGACACCGACAAGTATTTCGTCATCAGCCCGCAAGCGCTGGCGGGCGGGCATCGCGACGGCAAGCCCGGGTCCGGCACCACCGGTCCGCATTCGATCGATGCCGAGACCGGCCGGCCCTACGGCATGTCGTTTCCGACATTCACGATTCGGGATATGGTCCACGTCCACAAAAAGCTACTGGATCACCTCGGCGTCAAACACCTCGTTGTCGTGTCCGGCATTTCGATGGGTGGCTACCAAGCGCTCGAGCTTATCGCCACTTACCCCGATCTCGCCGACGGCGCGATCCCCGTCGTGGCGCGAGGCCGCTCGCCCGCGCAGCACATGGCGAATCACCTGGTCCGTCGCACTGCGGTAATGAACGACGAGAATTGGCAGAGCGGCGAATACTACGGCACCGGCCGCTACCCGGTCACCGGCATGGCAATCGCCTCCCTTACATCAGCTTCCGCCTACAACGGTTCGGCGCTCTGGTACGAGAACAACATCCTCGAGTACGACCGGGACCGTTCGCCGTACGATGACATCGCAAATATGTTCGATATGGAAGCAGAACTACTCACAGGCGCGACAGCGCGTGCAGAAACCGGTATCGACGCCAACTGCTATCTCTACCAGTCGCGCGCATTGACTACGCAGAACCTGGGATATGCACGAGGCGATGCGGACAACTGGCGACAGGGGCTTGCGAACGGACTGTCGCGGGTAAATGCCAGCGTCCTCATGATGCCATCCCGCACCGACGGCTCCGTGCAGCCGCGCTTCGCGGCAGAAATCGTCGACATTCTGCAAACGTTCGGCAAAACGGCAAAGCTGCACGTCATCGACTCCGAGCGCGGCCATAGCGGTTCCCGTGAGTTCTACCAGATGATCCCGGCCATGTCGGCGTTTATAGATTCGCTGCCAGGAACGCAACCGTGATCTGCAAGGAGGAATGGTCGATGCGATTAAGACTGGCGTGTGTCTGTGTCATGCTCGTCGGCAATCCAAGCATAGCCGGCGCACAGTCGCAGGTATTTCCGGGCGAATACTGGCGGTTCGCAGAACAACCCGAGGCCTTCGGCTGGTCGGGCCACAAACTGCAGGTAGCAAGAGATTATGCGGCGTCGATTGACACTGCGGCTGTGATGATCGTCGCGGGCGGCATCGTCATCGACCAGTGGGGCGAGACGACCCGCAAGTTCAACATTCACTCGATACGCAAGAGCCTGTTGAGCGCGTTGATCGGTATTTACGCGGCAGAGGGCAGTATCGACCTCGAGACGACGCTCGCAGACCTCAGCATCGACGATCGACTCGGTCTCACCGACAGAGAGCGCCGGGCAAGCCTTTTCGACCTGCTCGGTTCACGTTCCGGCATCTACCATCCGGCCAACCTCGTCAGCGAAGCGGATGCGGCGCGCTGGCCAGCCCGCGGCAGCCATGCACCCGGCGCCTTTTGGCACTACAGCAACTGGGATTTCAACGCGACCGGGACCATCTTCGAGCAGAAAACCGGCCGCAGCATTTTCGAGGCATTCGACGAACAGATCGCAAAACCACTTGGTATGCAGGACTATGGTCCGCGCGACGGCATGTACGAACCGCGCAGCGGGTTCGGTGGCGCGCAGGGCCGATCGGTGTCTGATCACCCAGCCTACGTCTTCCGCATGACCGCGCGCGACATGGCGCGATTCGGTTTGCTCTACCTCCGTGGTGGCCGCTGGCAGGGTACGCAAGTCGTGCCTGCCGAATGGGTCAAACGCACTACCCGGACGACCCGGGCAATCGGTGACTTCGGCGGTTACGAGTTTTTCTGGTGGATCGCGATCGACGGCAAGCTCTATCCCGGCGTCGACGTCGGTGAGAGCGCCTATGCTGCACATGGCGCCGGCGGACACTACATCACAGTCTTGCCGGCCTATGATCTTGTCGTCGTGCACCGCGTCAATACGAATGATCGCACGTTGCCGGTCGGCGGCACTGACGCCGGCACCAGCATTGCTCGCGAAGAATTCGGCCGCCTGCTAGCGCTGATCCTCGAAGCCCGACTGTAATCGACTGCACGTACCGAGCAGCGGGCGCCCTTTTTACTTGCCGCTTTCGCCGTCGCAGCGTACAAACGTCTTTCCAAAAACCTCTTTCGGAGTCGGCCCCATGAAATACCGCCATGCCAGCAATGGGCACGTATCGGCGACCGCCTGGGTAATCACAAGATTCGCAACCGCGTGTCTGACCGCTTGTCTCGCCGTATCGGCACTTGCAGACGAGTTTATTGTCGAGCGCAACGTTATGATCCCGATGCGGGATGGCGTCCTGCTCGCGACCGATGTCTACCGACCGGCTGCCGACGGCCTCGCCGTCACGGAGCGGCTGCCCTTGATCCTTACGCGCACACCGTATGGCAAGCACCGGGAAAGCACGGTGGTCACGGCCGAACATTTAGCCCGCCACGCTTATGTCGCGGTCGTCCAAGACATGCGCGGCCGATATGCATCCGAGGGTGAGTTCTCGAAATACTCGGTGCTGGAACCCGCCGACGGCTTCGACACGCTGGAATGGCTGGCGAAGCAGCCGTACTCCGACGGCCGCATCGGTATGTGGGGCACCTCGTATGGCGCGCATACGCAGGCGGACGCCGCCAAGCTCGATCCACCGTCACTGAAAGCGATGTTACTCAACCAGGGCGGCATGGCAAACGCCTGGGATCACGCGGTACGCCACGGCGGCGCGTTCGAACTCGGGCGCGAGCTGACCTGGGCGTTCACGCAAATCCCGGCGGAGACCGACGACCCTCTCGTGCGCGCGCTATTTGAGACCGAGAAGATCGCCGAATGGTACAGCGCGCTGCCGTTCCGCCCAGGCTTGAGCCCGCTGTCGTTTGCACCGGAATACGAAACCTACATCCTGAACGAATACACCCGCGCCGACTATTCCGATTTCTGGCGACGCATGCCGCTCAACTGGTCCGAGTACTACGCAGAGACATCTGACGCGGCGATGCTGCACGTCGGTGGCTGGTATGACATTTTCCTGCGCGGCACGATCCAGAATTACGTCGAACTGAGCCGACTCAAGGACTCACCGATAGAACTGATGATTGGCCCCTGGACGCACTCCGGAAACGACGAGACGTTTGCCGGAGACGTCGATTTCGGCAAAGCAGCTGCAATAGATGATTTCGATCTTGACTTCCAGCGGCGCTGGTTCGATCGACGCTTGAAGAACGCCGGCGACGAGTCGCTAAGTAAACCGGTTCGCCTGTTCGTG
Organism: Woeseiaceae bacterium; assembly: GCA_029243005.1. Taxonomy (GTDB): domain Bacteria; phylum Pseudomonadota; class Gammaproteobacteria; order Steroidobacterales; family Woeseiaceae; genus SZUA-117. The sequence goes on along the minus strand of JAQWSV010000107.1, from coordinate 9,871 downwards.
ATGGGGACGGGCGACGGCAGCCGCAATAGCGATGGCCGACTCGTGCACGGCGGCTACTGGACCGAAGCAGCCGCATGGCCTCTGCCCGATGCAGAAACGGTGCCGTTCTATTTCCATGCCGATGGTTCGCTGACACGCGAGCCGCCTGATTCGAGAAGCTCGTCAACCACCTACACGTTCGACCCGTCGCACCCGGTGCCGACACTCGGCGGCAACGTTTCGGCCCGCGTCAAGGATGGCGCATTCGATCAACGCGAGCGGCCCGATTTCCACGGCTCCCGTCTGCCTTTCCTGCCGCTCAGGGCGCGAAGTGACGTGCTCGTGTTCCAGACCGAGCCACTCGAAGAGGACGTCGTCGTGGCCGGCCCGATCGCGGTCGTGCTGCATGCTTCTTCGACGGCGGTCGATACCGATTTCACGGCCAAGCTCGTCGACGTCTACCCACCGAACGAGGATTTCCCAGGTGGCTTCGACATGAATATTGCCGATGCACTCTTACGCGCCAGCTACCGTGATGATCGTCACACCCGCGACCTAATTGATCCGGAGCGCATCTATCGGCTGGTCATCCGGCCGTTCGCAACGGCGAACGTCTTCAAGAAAGGCCACCGCATCCGCGTGGACATCTCGAGCAGTAACTTCCCCCGCTTCGACGTCAACCCGAATACGGGTGAACCGCTCGGGCGGCACCGGCGTACCGTCGACGCCGACAACACGGTCTACCACCAGCGCGGCAATGCCTCGCACATCCTGCTGCCGTTGCTGCCGGCACGGCCGCCTGCTAGCGGGTTCAACGAGTAGCGTCAGTTGACAGCAACGGAACTCGAGAACCCGGGTCTCGTCCGCGACCTCAAGGGCTGGGACGCAAACTATGACGAGATCATGGATGCCTGGCGCACCTACTGTCTGCGTCTAACTGTCTGGGACGACGCGCTCGACGCCAGTTTCATCGCAGTCAACTATGCGCCGTCGGCCAAAGGCCGGCTCGTCTCGGCGACAGAGGTGAGGAAGCGGTTCCGCGACGTGTCCGGGATGTCTGGGTGAGGCGCCGCGGGACTCTCGTGGCAGCAGCACTCGCCAGCATTTACTTGCTGGCCGCCTGCCAACCGCCGGCGGCATCCGTATCCACCGGGCCGCAGGAGATCCGCGTCGTCACCTCCGGCGGATTCACGGCGGCATACAATATCCTCGCACCACAGTTCGAGGCACGAACCGGCATGAGGCTGATCACTGAGTATGGGGCCTCATCCGGCGGTGCGCCGGACTCGATACCGGAGCGACTTGCGCGCGGTGAGAGTTTCGATCTCGTCATCCTGTCACGTTCATCGCTCGACCGACTCGTTGAGAGAGGCTACGTACAGGCCGACACCCGGCGCGATCTCGTGCGCTCCTCGATAGGAATGGCTGTGCGCGAGGGCGCGGCGGCGCCCGACATCTCCAGCCCCGACGCTTTTATCGAAACGCTCAGAAATGCCGCGTCGATCGGCTACTCGGCGAGCGCGAGCGGCACTTACCTCTCGAATGACCTGTTCCCCCGTCTCGGGCTGTGGGACGAGCTGGCGCCGAAAAGCCAGCGAGTCGTAAGCAAACGCGTCGCAGCCGTGGTCGCACGCGGCGATGTCGAGATCGGTTTCCAGCAAATCAGCGAGATCCTGCCGATCAAAGGGGCGACGTACGCAGGTCCCATACCTGGGGAATTCCAAAAGATCACGATGTTCTCGGCCGGCGTCAGGACCGGCGCAGCTAACGCGCCAGGAGCTTTGCGGCTCCTCACATTCCTGTCGTCGGCAGAAGTGGCCGAAACCATACGGCAGACCGGGCTCGAACCGATTTCGATCAGCACCAGCGATTTCCCAGTCAAGCCGGTCACGATCGTCGTGGCGTTCGGCGTCGGCGGCAGCGCGGATCGCATGACGCGCACGATGTCCCCGTTCATCGCGGACGCGCTGGGGCAACCGGTACAGGTTGTCAACAAACGCGGCGCCGGCACGCTCATCGGGTCCAATTACCTGCTCGAGCAACCACACGACGGCTACACGCTGCTGGCCTCCGGATTCTCACCGTATCTCACCAACACGATTCTCGAAGGTAACGCCGACTATACGATCGACGACTTCGCCTACCTGAACTTCCAGTGGTTCGACGAGGACCTGATCGCCGTCAACCGCGACAGCGAGTACCAGGATCTGCCTGCGCTGCTCAATGCTATCCGTGACCAGCCGAAGACGGTGAGGGGCGCTGTGGTCCGCGGCTCCGGCGGCCACCTGATCGCGAAGCTGCTACTCGAGGTCAGCGGCATCCCGCAGGACAACCTGAATCTCGTCGCTTACAACGGTGGCGGACTCGCGCGCGCCGCGGTCGCCGGTCACGTCGTCGATTTCATCATTATCAGCGCCGAGGGCACAGAGGGGATACGCGAATATGTCCGACCGCTCGCAATCGCGAGCCCGCAACGCAACCCTGAATGGGATGCGCCGACCCTGGCAGAGGCGATGGCGCCTACCGGGATCGAAGTGCCGATGCTACCGGGAACCATCCGCGGGCTAGCCACCAGCGCCGAGACGAAACGCCGGCACTCGGACCGCTTCGAGGTGCTGGCTAGGGGGGTTGAGAAAGCGCTCGCCAACAATACGCTTACCGGCTTGCTCGAACGTGCTTCCATTGGCAGCCGCTGGATCGGACCCGACGAATCCGAGCAGCTGATGCGCGAGACCTTTGCCATCTTCGAGGAATACGGTTACCTGCTAAAGGAATAGACATGCGTCGAAACCAGGGGACATACGGCAGGCAACGGGTTGCGGACATGGCCGTACTACTCATGCTCGCTGGCCTGTCAGCGCTCTATTGCTATGACGCGGTCAGCGCATCAACCCACATCTACAACCTGATCCTGGTGCTGCCGCTGACGGCGCTTGTGATCGCGATCTGCATGGCGCAATTCGTCATCATACTGCGCGATAAAGCACCGCCAGCCGAGCCAGCTGGGCGCGCGGCCGTGGCAGGACCGGTGATGCTGCTATTCGCGGCCTATGTGCTGTCGCTGAACTGGCTAGGCTTTGACGCCGGTACCTGCCTGTTCACCGGCATCTTCCTCTACCTGCAGGGCGAGCGCCGCTGGCCGTGGCTAATCGGCTATTCGGTCGCCTTCGCCTTGCTCGTCACACTTTTTTTCAGAGCGATGCTGCCGTACCCGATGCCGACGCTGGTGCTCGGCTTAGCGCAGACCGGCGGGCCATTGTGATCGACCTCGCCGCCCTGTCCAGTGCGCTCGACATGCTGTTCTCCAGCGCCGGGCCCTGGCTGGTGGTGGTGCCCGGCATCCTGATCGGTCTCGTGTTCGGCGCGATACCCGGGTTACAGATCTCGATGGCCATGGCGATATTCCTGCCCGTCACCCTGTACCTCGATTTCATGCAGGCGATGCTGTTCCTGACCGCGATTTTCACCGGCGGCAGCTTCGGCGGCAGCATCCCGGCAATTCTGATGAATATTCCTGGGACCTCGTCTGCCATCGCGACGGCCTTTGATGGCTACCCGATGTCACGTAATGGCGACCACAACCTCGCGCTCGGTGTCGCCCTCGGCGCCTCCTGCATCGGCGTCATCATCGGCTACTCGATCCTGTTCCTGCTGATCAATCCGATCTCCCAGCTCGTCCTGCGCGTCGGTCCCGCGGAGATGGCGGCCGTCATCCTGTGGGGCATCACCCTGATCGGCAGCCTGAGCAGCGGCAGCATCCTGAAGGGCTTGATCTCGGGACTCGCCGGCCTCTTGGTCGGCACGATCGGTTACAGCGAGGCCGGCGTGACACGCGGCACCTTCGGTAGTCCCTACCTGCTCGACGGGGTACCCGTGATTCCTGCGATGATCGGCATGTTCGCGGCCTCCGAACTGTTCCGCCTCGCCAAGCAAGACTATCTCGTCGAGGACAGGGCAGCGCGGCAAGTCGATGTCAGGCGCATACTGGCCGGCTTCCGGCGGGCGATAGCAAAACCATGGATCGTCCTGCGCGGCAGCCTTATCGGCGTATTCGTCGGCTCGGTGCCAGGCGTAGGCTCTTCGGTCGCAAACCTGCTCTCCTACATGGCGACCCAGCGAGGTTCGGACGAACCCGGCAGTTTCGGCAAGGGTAACCCGGCCGGCGTCGTCGCTTCCGAGTCAGCCAACAGCACGTCCGAAGCGGGATCTATGGCGACGCTGCTAGCGCTCGGCATACCCGGCGGCGGGGCTACCGCGGTGATGCTGGCTGCCTTCGCGATGCACAACATCACTGGCGGTCCGCAGTTCATCCGTGAGCAGACGGATGTCGTCTACGCCATCATCATCGCCAACTTCGGCCAGGCGTTCCTGCTTATCGGGCTGGGCCTAGTTTTTATTCCGCTGCTGGCCAATGTAGTCAAAGTGCCGATGACCTACTTGGTGCCGTCCGTGCTGTCGATGGCGGTGTTCGGAGCGTTCGGGCTGACTGGCGACCTGAGCGGCCCGCTCACCGTGCTGGTGTTTTCGCTGGTCGGCTGGGTGTTCAGACGGTACGGTTACTCGGTGCCAGCCGCTGTGGTCGGCATCCTGCTAGGCGGCATGGCCGAAGACGCCATTGTCTACTCCTACCAGATCAGCGGCGGCCAGTGGAGCTATCTCCTGGAGCGCCCAATCACGCTCGCAATCCTCAGCCTGCTCGCGGCGTCGCTGTTCGGCAGCAAGGCTGTCGAGACGCTGCAGCGCAGGACTGGCCGTTGATCGCCGGCCTCGGCACGCTGTCGTTTGTCGGTGTGGCGGCATTGTTGACGGCCGTGCTACACGGTGCGACCGGCATGGCAGGCGGTATCCTGATGGCCGCAATCCTGTCACACATCATCGGCATCAAGGCCGCTGTACCCGTCATGACCGTTGCGCTGATCCTGAGTCACCTTAGCCGCGCGGCGCTGTATGCCCAGGATACCGACTGGGCCGTTGCGAAGAGAGTGCTGCTATTCGGCTGTCCGACCATCGTGATCGGCGCGCTGGTCTTCAGCCGGATCAGCGCAACGACCATTGCGATCGTTTTCGCCGTTTTCCTGGCGCTATCGCTACCGGTCAAGCACTGGGCAAGGCGTCACGATATCAGGACCGAGCCCGGGGTGCTCGCGGCGGCCAGCGCAATCTGGGGCATGCTGGCTGGTAATGTCATAGGTCCAGGATTCTTTCTGGCGCCTTTCCTACTGGGCACCGGCATGAACCGGCTGACGTTCGTCGGTACGCTTGCCACGGTGACACTAGCGATGAATGTCCTGAAAGCCTCGGTATTCAGCGCCACCGCGCTGATCGATATTGAAACCTTGACGGTCGGAATACTGATCGGCCTAATTACGATACCGGGCAATTGGCTCGGACGTTCGCTGCTCAAGCGCCTGACAGACAGCAAACACAGGGTGGCAATCGACTTGCTGACGGTCATAATGATACTGAACTTTGTCTATCTCGCCGTGGCGTCCGCGCGATGATCCCGGCTGCGACCGATGTCCTGGTGATCGGCGGTGGCAATGCCGCACTGTGCGCAGCCATTGCGGCCCGCGAGGCGGGCGCCGAGGTCGTTATTCTCGAACACGCCGACCGGGCGATGCGCGGCGGCAACACGCGACACACCCGTAACCTGCGGGCCATGCACGACGGACCCCTGCATACGCTTGCCGATGCCTATACCGAGGACGAATTCTGGCAGGACCTCCACCGGGTAACCGGGGGACAGACGGACGAACCACTTGCAAAGTTGATGATCAGGGAAAGCGCCGGGCTGCTCGACTGGCTGCACGAGCGGGGCGTGCGCTTCCAGCCGGCGCTCAGCGGGACCCTGAGCCTCGAACGAACCAACGCTTTTTTCCTCGGCGGCGGTAAGACGCTGCTCAATACGCAGTACCGTCACGCGGAGGCCATCGGTGTTACCGTTTCCTATGGCTGCGAGGTAATCGACCTTGCCATCGACCGGTCGGCATTCCGGGAGGTGACATTCATGCACGCCGGCAGCAAGCATTCGATTCGCGCGCAGGCGGTAGTGGTGGCGAGCGGTGGTTTCCAGGCGAACGAGGAATGGATGAAGGAGGCGTGGGGCGCCGCGGCCGACAATTTCTTGATCCGCGGCACGCCGCTTAACCGCGGAATCGTGCTCAGGAACCTGATGGACCAAGGCGCAGACACGGTCGGCAACCCGACACAGTGCCACGCTGTCGCCATCGACGCGCGTGCACCGAAATACGATGCCGGTATCGTCAGCCGGCTAGACTGCGTGTGCTTCAGCATCGTCGTCAACCGGCACGGCCAGCGCTTCTACGACGAGGGCGAGGACTTCTGGCCGAAACGTTACGCCATCTGGGGCCGGCTCGTTGCGAAGCAGCCGGACCAGATCGCCTATGCGATCATTGACGCTAAGGTGGCGGACAACTTCATGCCATCGATATTCCCGACAATCTCCGCCGGATCGATCGAGTCGCTTGCCAGCGAGATCGACATGCCGGGAGACGCACTGGCGGCTACAGTTACGTCATTCAATGCCGCAGTAAAGCAGGGGCACTATGACACGACGACGCTGGACGCTTGCAAAACTGAGGGCATCGAACCACCCAAGTCGAACTGGGCGCTGCCTATCGACACGCCGCCGTTCTGCGCTTATCCGCTGCGGCCGGGGATTACTTTTACCTACCTCGGCCTAAAGGTGGACGACCAGGCCCGCGTTTCTTTCGGCAACAGTCACTCGGTAGAGAACGTATTCGCGGCTGGCGAGGTCATGGCCGGCAACATCCTCGGCAAGGGCTATTGCGCAGGTACCGGCATGACCATAGGGGGGGTCTTCGGCCGCATAGCTGGGGAGAACGCGGCCCGGGAGGCGCTCTGTTGATGCACGGAACCAGTGAGCAGGTTTTACATGAAGACGCAACGCGGGCGATGACGATCTGCAACGCGTGTCGCTACTGCGAAGGCCTGTGCGCGACTTTTCAGGCGATGACTTTGAAACGTACGTTCGCCGAGACGGATCTCGACTACCTTGCCAACCTCTGCCACAACTGCACCGCCTGCTACCACGGCTGCCAGTATGCACCGCCGCATGACTTCAACCTGAACGTGCCGAAAACCTTGGCAACGCTGAGGGCGGATAGCTACCGGCGCTATGCCTGGCCTGGATTCATGGCCCGCCTGTTCGAACGCAACGGCCTGGTCGTCTCCATTGCGATGGCTTTGTCGCTCGCCTTGGTTCTCGTGCTGGTTTTCCTGTTCCAGGATCGAGCGGTGCTCATATCCCGGCATGTCGGCCCCGGGGCGTTCTACGCCGTCATCGGTCACAATCTGATGGCGGCCGTCGCGGGCGCAACGTTCAGCTTCAGCGTGCTGGCGTTGCTTATCGGCGGCCGCCGGTTCTGGCGCGCAATTGCGCCGGCTGCTTCCAAGCCACCGGGTGTCGGCGCGTGGGCCAAGGCATTACGTTATGCAGCAACCCTCAAGTACCTGGGCGGCGAACACGGAGAAGGATGTAGTACGGCCGACGAGCGCTGGACCAACATGCGTCGTTATTGTCACCAGTTTACGATGTGGGGGTTCTTCCTATGCTTCGCGTCGACCTGCGTCGCTTCGGTTTGGCACTACGTAATCGGCGTCGAGGCGCCGTATCCTTTTCTCAGCCTGCCCGTGCTCCTTGGAACGGCCGGTGGCGTAGGCCTGCTGATCGGTCCCGCCGGCTTGCTGTGGCTCAAGGCCCGCAGTGATGCGCGACCGGCCGATGTTGATCGCTACGGCATGGATTACGCATTCCTCGCTTCCTTGTTCCTGGTCAGCCTGACGGGCATGCTGCTGCTCGCATTCAGGGAGACCGCCGCCATGGGGATCCTGCTGGCCGTCCACCTGGGTTTCGTGCTCGCCTTCTTCCTGGCATTGCCCTACAGCAAGTTCGTGCACGGCATCTACCGCTTTGCCGCGCTCCTGCGATTTGCAACGGAGCGCACCTGACCAACAAAAAGAGGGCACATAGTGGAACGCTCTTCAGTCCAGGTGGTCCCGAAAGATAGGAATATCTGGAAAATCCAAGAAATCCCTGCACCAGCAAATCACAATATCGGCTCCATTTGTCTGAAGACAGAAAATTTTCCTATCTTTGATTTTTAGCGTATCAGTACTTACCACTGGGCCAATCTTGCGGAATAAGCGAATCCTTTGATGACCGACATTTTTCAACGGCTAGGACTTCACCGGATAATTAACGTGTCGGGTACTGAAACCGAACGTGGCGGAGCACCAGTTTGCCAAGAGGTCTTGGCAGTCGTTTCGGAACTTTGTCCGCACTCGGTGCAAATGCTGGAACTTCAGGCTGCCGCTTCGCGGGCCATTGCACGAGCGTACGAATGCGAGGCGGGTTGTATTACGGGCTGCACGGCGGGAAGCATCTCAATTGCTGTAGCGGCTGCGATGACCAAACGTAATATTGGTCGTGTCGAACAATTGCCCGACACAACGGGTATGCAAGACGAGGTGATTGTACCCAAAGCCCATGTTGTATCGTATGGCCACGATGTAACCCAGAGTGTCCGCATAACGGGTGCAAGGGTTATCGAGATTGGCTTTGCGACAGAACTCAGTCGATATCAGGTAGAACATGCAATCGGTGTGCAAACGGCCGCAGCCTTATTTGTTGTTTCGCACCTCACGCCACAGCACAAAATTACGGAATTGAAGGCTTTTGCTGAAATCTGTCACTCCCACGGGGTACCCGTAATTGTCGATGCCGCATCCCAACCCGATCCACGCGTTTATCTTGAAGCTGGCGCAGATCTTGTTTTGTTCTCGACGCAGAAAGCTCTAGCGGGCCTTACAGGCGGTGTTATTGCAGGAAGAATGGATTCTGTCCAGGCCTGCATGTATCAACAACATGGAATCGGTCGGTCAATGAAGCCGGGCAAGGAGACGGTAGTTGGCGCGATTGCTGCGATAGAGCGCTGGGAGAAAACGGATTGGGATTCTGAGAAAATCGCACTCGGCAAACGCATGGCTGAGTTTTCCGATCGCTTGTCTTCCCTGCCAGGACATTCCGCGCGTGTGGTCAATTCACAAGTTTTCGTCACAGTTGACTCACAAAAAGCAGGCGTGTCGGCTTCAGATATCTCAAGAATCCTGCTTAACCATGATCCGATGATCGTTGTTTGGGACCACCATGCGCCGGAAGGTGAGTTACGAATGACTCTTAAATCGGTAAGTAATCAAGAAGCCGACGCAGTCTGCGAAAGTATTGCTGATATTGTTCAGGCTGGACCCTGGCAAGGTCAAACCAAAGGCGTTACGGAGGGACCGGGTGAGCGAATGGCCAGGGAGCTGTCGGATTGGCCAGAAAATTAAGGTCATTGACATAAGCGACATAATCATTACAAAGGGTCCTGATTACACAATCAATTATGGTGTCAGAAGATCGACAATCTGGTGCAATCGATAACAGTGCCGACTTTCGTTATCGCATTCTGTTTGTACGTCGGCTTGGCAGTGTTAAGTAGTAGAGTCGTCAAACAGAAACCGACGTCGATCCACCTTTCGGCCGACACCTAAGTAGAAGGATCGGGCGTTTGCGTTTCGTGACTGGGGCTTTTCGCACGCATATTTCTTAGTTAAGAAATATTTTGGATATTATTCACAATAACTTTATCTCGGCCGTTCAACTTAACAGGTTGGGCTATTTCTTAAGGTGCAATATGCAAATACCTAGAGTTTCTGTACGTGCTAGTTCTGTGGCACTACTTTTATGTGTTTCTGCAAATGTTTTTGGAGAAACAGTGATGCAACAGCATGCTGGTATGGAAGACTCAGCAATTCCTGTGTCCCATGGGATGCATCGCCCTTCTCATCACTCCCCTATTGGCATCAT
>JAQWSV010000102.1 GCA_029243005.1 Woeseiaceae bacterium | reverse complement strand
ATGATGCCGTGATCAAACTTCCATTCCTCAGCATAGGCCACGTCAATCGTGTTCATTACCTCGCGGGTCAGGCGTGTGCCGAGATCGGGTGCGCCCGGCACTTTGGTCTTTGCAATCCTGAGCCATTCCGGATCCTCGATCGGACCTTCGTAGCTTGTGCCGATACCGATGCAGAACGCCGGCATGTTATTCATGAAGAAATTTGCGAAGTGCTCGGCCGCGATGACGATCAGGGCTTCAGCACCACTGTCCTCGATGTCCTGGCGCTGCTGATCGAGCCTGGCGTAAAACGCATCCCGCAGTTCAATGTTTTCGCACAGGTCGGCGCGCCCAGTGATGCCCGGCGCATGGCTCAGAACACCTGAATACACAAGACTCATCGTTTCTTTTCCTCTTCCGCAAAGCTCTGCCCACCACCCGTCATCGTGTAGACGCCGGCACGAACCTGGCCATGCTTGTCGATACCGTCCCGCATCATGTCCAGATAATCGAACCACTCGATGCCGAGAAAGGCCGCATAGTGCATGAGGATCTGGCCGTTGACGCCCAGCACATAGAGTAGCCCGATGTCTCCTTCACGCAAGGCGCCGGCTTCTTCGTCGGTCAGGTCGTACTCGGCCAGCAATCCTTCTAGATCGTCGCGATATTTTTGCTGCGATGACTCGTCGCGATTTAACTGGTAAAGGAATTTCTGCAGATGGTAGAGGCTCATGACTTACCCAGTTGCGGTACGCGGTGTGAACCCATGGCAATACACACGTTTTTGGTTTCCATGTAAAAGTCGAAGCTGTAATCGCCGCCATCACGTCCAATACCCGAGGACTTCATACCGCCAAAGGGTGACGGCAAGTGACGATTGTTTTCAGAGTTGACCCAGATCATGCCAGCGTCCATCGCATGTGCCATGCGATGACCGCGACCAATGTCGTTCGTCCAGACATAACCAGCAAGACCGTAGTCGATGTCATTGGCGATGCTGATCGCATCCGCCTCGTCCTTGAAGGGAATTGCTGTGAGTACCGGGCCGAAGATTTCCTGTTGGGCGATACGCATGGAGTTCGATGCGCCCGTAAATAAGGTGGGCTCGACGTAGTTTCCTTTGCCGTCGATCGGGGCGGCCTGGCCGCCGGCCGCAACCCTGGCGCCTTGTTCGGTGGCGATATCGAAATAGCCACAAACCTTCTGGAAGTGCCTGTCGTGAACCAGCGGCCCGATCTCGGTTGCCGGGTCGAGTGGATGACCGACTTTCAGCTTGCCGATGCGTTCGACCAGCTTCGCGTTGAACTCGTCCTGGATGGAATCCTGGACCAGCAGACGGCTCGAGGATGTGCATCGTTCGCCGTTAAGGCTGTAGATCATGAACACGACGGCATCAAGCGCCCTGTCCATATCGGCATCTTCGAAAACAATAACGGGATTCTTGCCGCCCAGTTCGAAATGTACGCGCTTTAACGTGTTCGCACCCTGACGCATGATGTGGCTTCCAGTCGTGGTCTCACCGACAAATGCGACCGCCTTGATAGCCGGATGCTCGGTCAGCGACTTACCAGCATCCTCACCCAGGCCCTGCACGCAATTGAGAACACCATCAGGCAGGCCGGCATCGTGTGTAATTTCGGCCAGCATCATTGCGGTATAGGGTGACCATTCAGCAGGCTTGTGCACGACCGTACAGCCCGCCGCCAGTGCCGGCGCGATCTTCCAGGTAGACAGCATAAACGGCGTATTCCATGGCGTTATCACGCCGACTGGACCGATCGGCTGACGCAGCGTGTAATTCAGGTGTTCATCGGCGGGTAACGACAAACCGTCGCGGGCATTTGGTGCCATATCAGCAAAATACTGGAAGTTTGCAGCACCACGTATCGCTGCCTTGCTCATGAATCGGATCGCCTGCCCCGAGTCGTAGCTTTCAACCAGCGCGATGTCCCTCGCCCGATCGATGATTGCGTCAGCCACTTTGTGCAGCAGCTTCTTGCGTTCCTTGCCTGGCATATTTTTCCAATCTTCGAAAGCATCTTCGGCTGCCTTGCACGCAGCATCGATGTCGTCCGCATTCCCGGCAGCGACGGACCCGATGACGGAGTTATCAGACGGCGCAATGCTCTCTATCGTATTTCCGGACCGGCCCGCATCATGCTTGCCATTGATGAAGTGTGGCATCGTTCCATCACGAAATCGCTGGAGCAGCTTTTCCGAATCCTGACGATTCGTTTCGAAGTCATTGGACATGTGGTTTCCTCTTCTTTCTAATTTCTGCGCTTCGCCATGTACTCGCGGAGATTGTTTTTCTTAAAGGTAAGCGCAGCATCGATTTCCTGGATCTCAAATGAAATGGCCAATGGCGATGTAGATGATACGGGCTCGAGTATTCGGCAGAGCGCATCGAATATCACCTCGCCGAATCGTTTCTTCGTATCTTCATCCCTCCCGTGCCCCAGCTTCAGAATCATGTGGATAAATGCATTGTCCGGGTGCTCGTCAGCAATCTTGTAGTTCTCGCGCCGTGCAGCACGTGTCCGCAAACCGCCCAATGGCAGTCCGTCGATCCCCATCGCATTTTCATGCAGACCGTCGACGAGCGCCTGTATATCCATTCGGGTCTCAAGGTTTGCAGAATATTCAATTATTTGGTGCGGCATCGCTTCGTCTCTACCTTGTCGTTGAATTAACTTAACATGTTAAGTATACTGCGCGCCTCGAAAACTTCAAGCCGGGCTACATCCAATGCTATCGAGCGACGACATCGCCACCGCAGCCGACGCGCTGTACATCGCAGAGCAAAACCGCCAGCAGATTACACCGCTGACCCTCGGCCTGCCCGATATGGACATGGACGACGCCTACGCGATCCAGAAGGCCTGGGTCGACCGCAAGATCGCAGACGGGAGAAGTGTTACGGGTTACAAAATCGGCCTGACGTCGCGCGCGATGCAACTGGCCTTGAATATCGACACGCCCGATTTCGGCGTCTTGCTCGACGATATGTATTTCCCGAGCGGTGCAAGCATTGCCGCCGGCGACTTCACCGATCCACGAATCGAGGTTGAACTTGCGTTCGTTTTGAAAAAACCACTTCAGGGAACGGACGTATCTGTTGACGAAGTGATGGATGCCACCGAATACGTGGTCCCCGCGCTCGAACTCATCGCTGCGCGCAGCTTTCGCATCGATCCCGAGACCGGATACACGCGAAACGTCTTCGATACGATTGCAGACAACGCGGCAAATGCCGGCTACATCGTCGGCGAAAACCGGGTAGATCCAACCACTATCGATCTGCCCTGGTGCGGGGCTATGCTCTATCTGAATAGCGAGATAGAGGAAACCGGACTGGCAGGCGGCGTGATGGGACACCCTGCCCATGGCATATGCTGGGTATGTAAACGGTTTGCTCCTCACGGTATTGGCCTCAAACCCGGACAGTTCATCCTTGCCGGTTCGTTCACACGGCCGGTTATCGTCAAGCCAGGCGATAACATCGTTGCGGACTACGGCCCGCTCGGCACGATCGAGGTAGATTTCACATGAGCGATATCATTCGCAATCCATTCAGAGCGGGCCTCGAATCCGGCTGCACGCAATTCGGCGCCTGGCTCGGCCTCCCAGATACAATCACTGCCGAGATCATGGCCGGCGCGGGTTTCGACTGGCTGCTGATTGACCACGAGCACGGCGTATTCGAGGTTCGTGAAGTCCTGGCCCACTTGCAGGCGATGGCGCCGTATGACGTCGCCCCAATAGTGCGCCCCGCCGATGGCGACTCCACATTGTTGAAAAAGCTCTGTGACATCGGTGCCCAGAGCTTTATCGTGCCGATGATCGACACCCCCGAACAGGCTGCAGATGTCGTCAGCGCGGTGAAATATCCGCCTGAGGGGCGCCGGGGCATGGGTACTTCGCTGGCTCGCGCCTCGCGTTGGAATACCGTGCCTGACTACGTGACCCGCGCCAATAACGAAATGCTAGTCATCGTGCAGGCAGAAACGACGACGGCCATCGACAATCTCGAGGCCATCGCCAACACGTCCGGCATAGACGGCGTTTTCATTGGCCCGTCCGACCTGTCCGCATCAATGGGATATGTCGGCCAGGTTTCCCATCCGGAGGTCGAGAAAACGATCACCGATGCGCTGAAAACCATTCGCGCGGCCGGCAAATATGCGGGCTTGCTGTGCCTCGACGAATCGAAAATCGCGCATTTCGAGGGTTACGGCGCCAACTTTATCGGTGTCGGCGTAGACACATTACTGCTCGGCAATGCCGCCCGCGGACTTGCGGCTCGCTGCACATCGAACGACGAGGTTGCACCGGAAGCTGGCTACTGAACAAACAAAGGACGAAAGAATGAAATTTCTGACATTTGATGCCAACGGGCAGACAAGCTTCGGCGCTGTCGCCAATGGTGGGGTCGTCGATCTCGGACGTCGACATGAGGACCTGCCCGACCTGCGTCAGGCTATTCGCGAAGATCGGCTCGGGACGCTCGCCACAGAAGCGAAAGCCGCGGACGCCGACTACACCCTGGACGACATTATATTTCTGCCACCCGTACCGAATCCCGAAAAGATCATGTGCGTGGGCGTTAACTACGCCAACCGAAATGCTGAGTACAAAGATGGATCGGATCTGCCGAAATACCCCAGCCTATTTATGCGCTCGCGGGAGTCGCTGACTGGGCACCTGCAGCCCATCCTCGATCCGCCGGAATCCGATCAGCTCGACTATGAAGGCGAGATCGTCATGATTATTGGCAAGGAATGCCGTCGCGTATCGCAGGCGGATGCGCACACCGTCGTCGCCGGCTTGACGATCATGAACGAGGGCTCGCTGCGCGATTACATTCGACACGGAAAATTCAATGTAACGCCGGGCAAGAATTTCGAAAGCTCCGGATCGGTCGGTCCGTGGATGGTGACGGCAGAAGAACTCGATCCTATGGGCGAACACCAGGTCACTACCCACGTAAATGGCGAGAAGCGCCAGAATGATACAACGGAGAGCCTGATGTTCCCGTTCCGTCGGATCATCGAATACCTGACTTCTTTCTGTCGACTCAAACCTGGCGACGTCATTGCGACTGGCACCCCCAATGGCGCGGGCGCACGTTTTGATCCGCCGAAGTACCTGACGAATGGCGATATCGTCGAAGTCACGGTGTCCGGTATCGGTACGCTGAAGAACACGGTGCAACCCGAAACCTCCTGATGTCCGATGCCACCAAAAATAAGGCAGCCGGATTAAGGGACTTCGAACATTCCCTCCCGATGGAGTTACTCAAGGCCCGGGAAGCCGCGATGGCCCGCTTTCGACCGATGCTCCGTGACCACGGACTGACCGAACAACAGTGGCGAGCGATCCGGGCGCTTGCCGACTACGACAGGATTGACGCCTCCGAACTGGCCAGGCGCAGCTTGCTCCTAGCGCCCAGCCTGACGCGCATCCTGCAGCACCTCGAAGGTGAGAAACTGGTAAAACGTTTGTCGGACGCCAACGACCAGCGACGCTCGGTCCTGACATTGACGGCCAGGGGACGCAAGTTATTCGGTGAGGTTGCACCCGACTCCGCGGCGCTATACGAAGACATCGAATCTCGTTTCGGAACGGGGCGAATGGCGACCCTGTACGAACTACTCGAGGAATTTCACCGGGCTATCTAGGTCTTCTTACAAGGGCGACTCTCTTCGCACAGGAAGCCTGTTTCCTCCCGAATCTCAGCTGGCACCTCCATGACCAGATACATTTCTACAGCTTTGTTGCTGGTAGATTCACTTTCAATGCGGGCTGAATCGAACTGACCACCACACCGATGACCTGGTTCAAACCGGGCCTAGCGATTCAGTATCTCGGTAACCTTGTCCATCATGTCGTCTTTGTTGTACAGATCATAGTAGATCGACGCCATGATGTTTTGTGGCCCGAAAAAAAAGCGCTCGTAGAGAACCTGACGATTACCAAAGCCTGATACGGCCACGTCATGCGCCAAGCGGAACAATGCGATTCGATCTTCGCTCTTCAGATTTACAGTCTGGAAATACTTTGCAACGTCCTCTGACAGAGCGTTACCCAGGTCGGCTTCCGTCGGCGTCGCTATCAGGGAGCTTGAGCCGAGCATTTGAATCATCTCGATCAGCCTTGGATACAGTTTCGGATAGGTGTTTCGCGAGGTGTCGAGTGGGCGCCGCAATGCAACGTAGTTGCCCCACTGATCTTCGTGCGCCTCCGATTCACCGTGATAGCGCAAGGCCCGGAGTGTTTCAGCCACCCACATAGCTTCCGCGATCATTCCCTTGACGTTCATGTCTTTGTCTTTGCCGGTGGCCTTGGCCATGGCACATAACAGGCCCACGATGAATTCAGTCTTAGCGAGCTTCCCGCAAATGACCTGGTGCATCATGTGGACGACAGCGTGTGTCTCAGCAAAGGCACGATTGCAGAGCAAGGGGTCGCGATACATGAACACGCGCTCCCAGGGCACATGCACGTTGTCGAATATGATGACTGCGTCCATTTCCTCGAAGCGTGAGGACAGTGGAGCGTCATAGGTGGACTTCTGATGATCGTAGGTATCACGACAAATCATGCGAACGCCGGGGGCGCCTGTCGGGATCGTGAACGCAAAGGCATAGGGGAGATTGTCTTCGTTTGCGGTCAGCAATGAAGACGGGAAAACTTCGATCTCATCGGCATGCGGGCCGAGTGTCGCTAGCAAACGTGCGCCATTGACGACCAATCCACTGTCCGTTTCCTTGACGACCTGCAGGGCGACTTTTTCGCTGGACCTGCCCTGCTTAGCTTCCTCGAAGTTGTATGTCGGATTGATCAGGGTATGCGTCAACACCTTGTCGTTAGTTCTGACGTATTCGTAGTAGTTGCGCATGTTCTCGGCAAATTCTGGTCGCCCCTCTTCGAGAAACTTCGCGCTGGCCGCAAAAGCCATTACTGACGCATTTTTGTAGTCAGGCGTACGACCAAACATACCGTTCGACCACCTGGCCCATTCGTACGCAGACTCGCCCCGCTTTTTAATGTCGTCGACCGACTTCGGAATCATGAAAGAGGTGGCGTAGGTACCACCGTTCTCTTCGTACGTCACCGTATCCTTGCATTGGTCATCAAACTGGCGATCCAGAAATCCGGCCAACGTTTCTGCGCCACGGCACAGGCTGGGATGAGTAGTGACGTCCTTTACTTTTTCACCGTGGATCCAGACATCACGATCATCACGCAGATCTTCGAGATACTGCTTACCATTTCTAATGCCGTCACCTTTCGGCAGGTCACTTACGTTGCTCATGTGTCTATCCTTCTTCCATATCTATTCGTTGGCCGCTTTGTCCACGATCGTCGTTTCCAGCGATAAGGTCGTAATTCGTTCCAGGGCTTCAAGCAGTACGCGCCACTCATCGGCGTCAATGGACTCACGCATCTCAACATAGGCCTTATCGACGTGAGGCCGAACCTTTCTATGTAATTCACTACCTTCATTCGTCGCACGAACGAAGACGTTGCGTCGGTCTTCCGCTGAGCGCCGGCGGTCGACCAGCCCCTGCTGCGCGAGACGATCGACGACCCCTACCAGGCTCGGTGCAGGAATCAATGTGTTATCGCTCAATTTCCGAAAGGCGATTTCCTCATGTTCCCAGAGTACGCGCAGAACGCGCCATTGCTGTTCGGTCAGGCCAAATTCATTGAAGATCTTGCGGAACCTCGGCATAACAACATCGAGTGCGCGATAAAGCAGCATCGGCAAGGAACGACTGAAAGACTGCGTGGCCATTGGTGGAGAATTCCATTAATATATTAATAATTAATATATTATTTAGAATGTTGGCGATGTCAAGCTAGGTAGGAGAATGCGAAATGCAGACTCGGAGAGAATCCCGAGATCGCGATGCACATCGTGAAGAATCTGTTTACGAAGCGCTGAGCGACGAGAACGCCTCCAGCGCCCGCGCCCGGGTTGCCTTTAGATCGACGATTGGTTGTGGGTAATCCCTTCCGTAATCAACGCCAGCGGCGTCGAGTACGTCAGTTGGCGCATCCCAGGGACTATGGAGGTATTTCGTCGGCAAGCGAGCAAGCTCGGGAATATGCTTGCACACATAATCGCCGCCCGGATCGAATTTCCGGCCCTGGATCACCGGGTTGAAGATCCTAAAATAGGGTGCTGCGTCAGCGCCGCAACCGGCAATCCATTGCCAGCTTGCACTGTTATTTGCGAGGTCCGCGTCGACCAGCGTGTCCCAGAACCATTCCTCGCCGTGATGCCAGTGCAGCATCAGGTTCTTGACTAGGAAACTGCCGACAATCATTCGCACGCGATTGTGCATGTAGCCGGTTCGCCAGAGTTCGCGCATCCCGGCGTCAACGATAGGATACCCCGTTTGTCCTCGTTGCCAACTTTCGAGCGCCACCGGATCTTCCCGCCACGGAAATCGATCAAATTTGCTTTGCAGGTTCTTCCCGGGCAATTCCGGCCAGTGATAAAGCAGCGAGTACGAGAACTCCCGCCAGCCGAGTTCCCTCAGGAAGTGATCAACGTCATTTTCAAAACCCTCGCGTGCCTGGAAGTCAAGGGTTGCATGCCAGACCTGTCGGGGCGAAATCTCACCAAAGTGCAGATGCGGCGACAATCGCGAAACATGGGCCTGGTCGGGTCGGTCCCGGCCTTCCTTATAGCGCACAATTCCGCTCTCTAGGAATTGCTGCAACCTCGCATGCGCCCCGTCCTCGCCCGGCTGCCAGCACTCCGCCATCTCCTTGTACCACGGTATGCTAGGCATCAGGCCTAGCATGTCGACGCCTTGCGCTGCCTGGGATGAATCGAGCCTGTCGAGTGCCGGTGCGCCGACGGGCTGTCCAGGCGCAGGGGCCCCTAGGCATCCTTTCCGGAAGAACGGCGTAAATACCTTGTAAGGTGTGCCGTCAGATTTCTGTACCGTCGGCGGTTCGAACAACAACGAACTATTGAAATGCTCGACGTAGACGCCTTGCGATGTCAGCTTCTCCTCGATGTCGCGATCGCGGGCGATTCGCCAGGGCTCGTAACAGCGATTCCAGGTGACGCCTTCTGCGCAGATATCGGCAGCCAGTCGAGGCAAAATGTCACGGGCATTTCCGACATAGCAACGAAGTTGGCCACCTAAAGAACGATTCAGCGCATTGAGGCTCTCGTGGAGCCACCATCGGCTGGCTGCGCCCATACGCCACTCACCCGCATTACCATCGTCGAGGATGAAGACGGGTTGAACAGGATGTCCACTGTCGACAGCGGCGACAAGTGCCGGGTTATCGGCGACCCGCAGATCCTGTCGTAACCAGACAATGTAGGGCTTCGCATTGCTCACGTTGGACGAATTCGCGCGTCACCATGGAACACCAATTATATTAGACGTACACCTGCCGTCGTGGCTCAACTTCGT
>JAQWSV010000308.1 GCA_029243005.1 Woeseiaceae bacterium | reverse complement strand
CCTGACTTCAAGGGGTTTCTATGATTTGTTGAGCGGCGAAAGGTTGCCCGTGGTGTGGTAAGAGCAAATTGTTAGCGCTACCAATAGCGTATATACGTAACATAGACATCGACATTATCGGAAAGGTCGCTCAAAAAAGTCCGACACACTCACTGCGGGTTGATTACAGTCTAGTCTCGTAGAAGTACCCTTCCAGATCGATCCGGTGCCAATTTGCCAGCACCAATGGCTGTCCGGCCATTCACTATCACGTAGTCCATGCCCTCAGACAATATTTCTGGCTTCTGGTAGGTAGCATGATCCTTTAACGTAGCTAGATTGATCACCAGGACATCTGCGAAATACCCTGCGCGAATGAGCCCGCGGTCTTCTATTGAAAACACTTTGGCCGTCAGTCCCGAAGACGAATGTATTGCCTGTTCGAGAGTGAGTATTCCGCTGTCCAATACGTAGCGTTTGATCTTCCGCGGAAACGCGCCGTAGGCGCGCGGGTGATTCAGTCTTTCACCCGGCGTGATCAACGAGCCATCCGAGCTGGTCATCGTCCACGGCTGGCGCATGATGGCTTCAAGGTCACGTTCATCCATGTTGAATGAGATGATCGGCGCACCACCGTTCTTCAGCATTTCTATCGCCGTATCGAGTGGTTCCTCTTCACGCAAACCTGCTATGTCATCAAGCCGCTTGCCGACGTATTCTGGTGTTGGAGGAAAGTCGCGAATCATTATCGCATTCGGACCCGCACGGCGCTCGAGGTTCTCGGCCATTTCCGGACGGATCTCTTTGAGCTGCTGCGGGTTTTCCAGACGCGCGATCATCTCTTCTTCGCCGCCTTCCTGCGCCCAGCCCGGTACTAGTGCAGGTTGTAAGCCAGATCCAGACGCTGAGTACGGGTATTGGTCCGCCCAGATTTCCAACCCCTCGGCGCGCGCTTCGTCGATGACGCGAATGGCCTCTTTCGATTTACCCCATACATGCGGACCCAACATTTTCATGTGAGTAACGACACCTGGCAGGCGCGTTTCGCGAGTAATTCGTATGACTTCTTCAATAGCGCCGATGACGCCAACGTCATAGTTGGACTCATCCCGAATATGGCTGATGTGAAACGAATTCGGAAAATCGGCAGTTACGCTCGCGAGCCCGATAATCTCTTCCGTTGTCGAATATTTTCCCGGTACATAGAATGGTCCCGTCGACAGTCCAAAAGCACCGGTCTCCATGGCTTCACGCACCAGGCGCTCCATCGCGGCCTGCTCCGCATCAGTTGGTGATCGATCTGCTATTTGCATCACAGCTCGACGCACACCATTGTGTCCGATCAAAGGCACTACGTTAACGCCGGGTTCGTTGCGTTTGATATTGTCGATCTGCGGTTTGAGGTCCGCCGGACCACCGCCGTCAGGATTGATCATCACGGTGGTAATGCCCTGGTACAGAATCGGTTCAGCAGCGGCAAGCTCTGCGGTTTCGATGCCTGGCGCGGCATGGGAGTGGGGATCAATGAAGCCCGGTGCGACTATCCGTCCAGTGGCATTGATAATCGTGTCGGCTGTCGCATCAGGCGGGACCTTGCCCACAAAAACGATGCGGTCACCGCGAATGGCTACGTCAGCATCAAACCGGTGCGCTCCGGACCCGTCCACAACAACGCCCCCTTTGATCAAAATGTCGAAATCATCGGCTTGGGCGCCTGCGGGATAAGCAAGACCGATGCAAAGAAGAGTAGCAGACAAGCGACGTATCGCCTTTTCTACAAAATATTTCAACGACTTATTCGTAACCATCTTTGGCCCTCGACGTTATGCCTAAAGTGCAGCGACCGGGATCTTGTTTCATTCGAAGTAGTCGACATATTTCCGCGTCGCCGGGTGTTTGGGTTTCGCTTCGCGAAGCTGTCATAGTATTTATGGCCAATATACACGACACGACGGTGTTCTATGGGCTCACTCGTTCGCTAAACGCAAAAAACCTCGTCGAAACGAGGCCTTACCATCGGCTGCATATAAAGTAGCGGGGGGACCACTCTGCCATGCTATGACAGCTCGAAAGCGGGTGCGTCTCAAGTAGTCGTTCCGGTACCTATACCAGCCAGCGTGACGTCCATATTCCGAGAACCCTGACACAGCCCGCAGTGATCAGGGGCTGGCAGATTCCTCAGGCCTGAGGCGGACCATAATAGCCGTTCTTGTCGGCCGCCTTCTCACGGAGTAGCAGTGCTGCGTCGATGACGCGCAAATCAAGTCCGTCTCCGCCCGCATCGATGTGTGCGAGCAACGCGCTGCGCATGCGTGGGTCCCAGTAAGTCCGCAGATGGTTACGCATCCCTTCACGATAGCGCTCGGCTGGGTAAGGCGCGAAGAAATCACCAATCTGGTTCGCCATCACAATCAGGTGATCCATATCGATGACGTCACCGGAAACGGGTGCCTGATCGTCGCCGCCCATTGTCAGACTTCCTCAGCCATGGCGCTCACCGCTATTTCACGTTCGCGACCCGCCGCGCGTTCGGCGCCCACTTTTACCCGCCGTGATTCGAGCGGCGTGACCTTTGCCACCTCCACCGCCGTAACCTTGTATTCGGGGCAGTTCGTGGCCCAGTCAGACAGGTCACTTGTCACCGCATTAGCCTTAGTTTCCACGTGGTGGAACGTTGTATACACCACACCAGGATTAACGCGTTCGGATTCCACCACCTTGAGACTTGTCGAGCCAAAACGACTGGTGATCGTTACCCTGTCACCAGAACGCAGGCCGCGTGCTTGCATGTCGTCGAAAGTCATTTCCAGGACATCTTCGGGATGCCACTCTGAATTCGCAGTGCGCCGTGTCTGCGTGCCAACGTTGTATTGAGTCAGAATGCGTCCTGTGGTTAGAAGCAGAGGAAATTGATCGTTGACCCTCTCACGCGTCGGAACAAATCCGGTAAGCATAAACGTCCCGCGTCCGTTAGCACGGGGGAACTGCTCGGTGTGCAGCACCTCTGTGCCCTCTGGCGAGGCCTCGTTGACCGGCCACTGCGCCGACCCGACACGGTCGATCAGCTCGAAGCTTGCGCCGCTGTAAGCTGGCGTCACGCGCGCGAG
>JAQWSV010000064.1 GCA_029243005.1 Woeseiaceae bacterium | reverse complement strand
TTCTGGGTATTCAGCCAGGGTGGCCGATCGCCTTGTTTGGGCAACAGATGTATCTTGCGCTTGATGTAACCTGACGAAAAGTCGTTGATCCAGTCGTCCGCGGGCATATCCTTGTCTTCTGTACGGAGCTCAGGCACGCAGATCCGCGTGCTGGTCTCATCCATGTGATTGATCAGCCGGGCGGCAAACTCCGAAGTCAGGTCCGCTTTTAGCGTCCAGGATGCATTGATGTAGCCGAATGTCGAAATTAGGTTCGGGATGCCCGAGAACATCATCGACTTGTAAGACCAGGTGTCAGGAAAATTGACGGCCTGACCGTCGATCGAAAAGCTGGCATCTGCGAGCACACACAACTCGAGACCAGTTGCTGTAACGATGATATCGGCCTCCAGCTCATCGCCGGACTCCAGCAGAATGCCGCGCTCGGTGAAGGTGTCGATTGTATCGGTGACGACTGACGCTTTGCCGTCCCTGACGGTGTGGAAGAAGTCTGCATTGGGTACGAGACAAAGTCTCTGGTCCCATGGGTCATATCCAGGGACGAAGTTCTTTTCGAAGTCGCAATCTGGGCCGAGTTTTTTTCTCGCCAGTTTCAGGAGTTTTTTCCGCACGCCGGCAGGGTTTGTGCGAGTTTTGTGATAAATGTATTGCTGGAACCGGACGTTTTTCCAGCGAATGATTTTGTAGGCGGTACCTGCCGGCAGGATTTTGCGAAGGAAATTGGCGATCCAGTCTTTGTCCGGCATTGAAACCATGTATGTCGGTGAGCGCTGCAGCATGGTGACGCTTTCAGCCACCTCACCCAGCTCTGGAATCAGCGTGACGGCCGTAGCACCTGAGCCGATGACAACGATCTTTTTGCCACTGACGTCGAGGGATTCAGGCCAGAACTGCGGGTGGACGATGTCTCCATTGAAACGCTCCCGTCCTTTGAACTCCGCCTGGTAACCATGCTGATAGTTGTAGTAGCCGGAGCACATCATCAGGAAACCGCAACGAATGGATGATTGTTGACCCGTCTTCGTGTTCTCTAAAGCGACCGTCCAGCAGGCATCTGCAGTGGACCATGAGGCGCCGGTCATTCGGTGCTGGTAACGGATGTGTTTGTCGATACCGCTTTCGGATACGGTTTCCTGCAGGTAATGCATGATCGACGGGCCGTCAGCAATCGCTTTTCCATCGGTCCATGGCTTGAAGCTGAAGCCGAGGGTAAACATGTCGCTGTCGGAACGAATGCCGGGATAGCGAAACAGGTCCCAGGTGCCGCCAATCGACTCCCGCGCCTCGAGAATTCGGTAGTTCTTTTCCGGACACTGGTTCTGCAGGTGCCAGGCTGCACCGATGCCGGAGATCCCGGCGCCGATGACCAGTACGTCGATGTACTCGCTGTCTGTACTCACGGCTGTATTGCCCTGATTAGCCAGATGAGAGGGCCACATAGTAGCAACTGGCTACCGGGCATTGCATGTCGGCATGTCCAGAATGGCAGCATCAGAAAATCGCGAGGCAATGCCAGCAGCGGCTGTCCTTTGTATCCCGGAACCAGTTGCTCAACCGTCAGGATCAGGCAATAAATGCTTGGCCGCCAATGGCTCAAAGCGGACAGTCGTTAGCGCCAGTTCTCTATCGCTGACTGCAGCGCAAAACAACACACAGTCAATCCCGGATTCCGGTCCATCATTTATCGATTAACCCATTAATTCAGGACCTGGCAGACAGGGTCTTGCACCGGGTTGCCTCATGCCTTCTGTGGGATTTTCCAGGTGTAGACCATGGTTACCGCATAATTCCAGACAGTGCTGACGAGGATGCCCGCAAGCGCCGCCAATCCCCATTGCTGGTCCATGCTGAACAAGTAGGAAGCGACGCCGACGTTAGCTAATGCGCCTATGCTGCAGGCGGCCGTGAAAGACACCCAGCCCCTGAGCCATTGCCATCCTCTGAGTCGCATATCCCGGTAGGTCAGCAGGTTATTCAGGGCGTAATTGCCCGCCATTGCAACGAAAGTTGCCGTGGCTTGGCTGTAGGTGAAGCCCAGTCCGATTTCATTGAACAAGAACCCCAGTACGACGAAGTGGGCAATAACGCCAAACCCACCGATCAGGCAGAATGAGATGAATCGCACTGGCACTATATGCCCAACGAATTTGTCGATTAGCAGCATCAAATAGTCCCACACGCTGCGGGCATCGAGCTTGCTTTCACCCGATTCCCGCGTGCGAAAATCGTAAGGGATTTCGGCCAGCCTCGGCGGGTGTTCTGATGATGCAATTATGTCGACAAGGATTTTGTAACCAATACCCGACAGCGACCGTACACTGTGCTCGAATACTTCACGGCGAAGCATGAAGAAGCCACTCATGGGATCAGACAATTCGGCTTTCAGTACCAGTCGGCTGAGCCAGGTCGCAACACGGCTGATCGCAACTCGAGACCGGTCCCACTCTCCCAATCCACCCCGGGGTGAATAACGCGTCCCGACAACGATGTCTGCTTTATCGTGCTTTAGAACCTCCAGCATTTTCGGTAGCAAGGTCTCGTCATGTTGCAAGTCACCGTCGATGACCGCCATGTATGGGGCTGAACTCGATAGCATGCCTTCAGTGCATGCCGAGGAGAGACCCCGACGCGCGATTCTTTGAATACAACGTACCCGGATATCGCATTGTGCTATTTCACGGACCAATCGAGCCGTTTCATCTGGCGAGTCGTCGTCGACAAAGATTACCTCCCAACGGTATTTTACGAGCGTAGTCTGCAAACGCTGTATCAATTCAAGTACGTTTGCCCGTTCGTTGAACGTTGGGATAATTACGGAAAGCTCGACTCCCAGGGCCGGGGTCGTCGTATAGTCATCCCGATCATCCTGCGAATCCGGGCGCAGCGGGTCTGCAATATCTGGCGATGTGCTTTTCACTGTTTTGTGGAGCATCATTTTCTCCCGGGACGAGCCGTTGTGCGCGCCCGGTTCATTCTACACGTGCATTCTGAGGTACGACCACCTCCGGGAAGGTGGTTATGTATAGACATCAATCTTGCTGCAACCAGTTTGCGGTGAGCTTTGAGGTGGATCTAGACGGTCATGACATCGTTGAGCAACGACGTATCCCGGACAAGAGGGCGGTGCTACCATACGTTGGGTTTCAGATACCCGGTATCAGTTTTTACGCGTCTCTTCGCCAGGGGTAGAGTGCCGTATGCAATCTGAGAACGATTTCTATGTGGAGCAAAATCATCGGGGATGGCGCGAAATGTTGTACGCGTCATTCCTCATAATTGCTTTCTCGGCGCTTGTGTTTTCCTTGTATGGCCTCGGGTTGCCGTTGGAGCGAGATAACTCGATATACCTGTACGCGGCCCAGAGATTGCTGGAAGGCGTACCACCCTACCTCAGCATTTTTGATGTCAAAACGCCATTGACCTCGTTTGTCAATGCATTGCTCCTCCTTCCTTCACAGATTATTTTTGACGAACCCCTGCATGGCGTGCGTATTGGAAATATGGTGATCGTGACAGTGACCTCGCTGCTCACGTATCGGTTGGCCATGAAAATGTTTAGCAGGAAAGGGACAGCCCTGTTTGCGCCACTTGCGATGCTCGGTTTCCAGGGCTACACAGTAATGGCCGCAGTCGGAGGAAGGCCCAAGGTATTACTTCTGCTCTTCTTGCTTCTGGCGCTGAACTTTCTGTGGGACAGGCGCTGGTTTGCAGCCGGCCTGGCCTCAGCCCTCTGTGCTTTCACCTGGCAGCCGTCCGGAATTGTGCTGATCGCCTCACTGGTGTTTGCTGCCAATTCCGGGGAGCGGGACAGGCTGCGCGCACCTGTTTTTATGCTTGGCGGCTTTCTTCTGGTCACGGCATTGCTGTCGGCATACTTTGTTTTCATGGGCGCCTTCCAGGAATTCCTTCATGGGTCTTTCCTCGTACATTGGTTCGTGGAACGAACGGTGGAACAGAGTGAGCTTCGTGAAATTGTCTATGCGATTCAGAACGGTTTCCCGTTTTCCAGCAGCTTGATTGTTCTCGGCTTGCTCAGCATCGTTCCATTTCTCGCCGTCGCAGCCTGGGTCAATTGGAGCAAGCATCGCTCGGCAAGTCCTGAGCTTGCATACTTGCTCATGCTGGTCATGTTAGTTACCTGGTCGATGTTTGACTTTCAGGCGTATCCAGATTTTTTCGTCTTACTGCCGTTTGCGGCCTTGGGTATCCAGTGGGTTTTGCAGAATCTGGCCAGTGTTATAGGCAACACATTTGGTTTTGAATGGAGACATCGCTGCGTCGCCGCTCAATGGATCCTGGTGTGTTTTCTGCTCACAGCACCGCTTTTTGCGTTTGTCGGCAGCAAGATAGCGGCAGGACCCACACTCGACGATGAGAGAGCCAGATACGAAACCATTATCCGGACAGCACTCGGTGAAGAGGGCGTTGGCAGAAAGAACGTGCTTGTACTCGAGATTCCTGAGATTCTGGCGTTGTTGCATCTGGATAACAGCACGCCGTACATCGTTCAGATGGATGGTATTGATCGATACGTAGCCAGCAGATTTGGTGGTGGCATCGAGGGTTGGTTTGATGCGATGGAGGCGGCAAAACCAGATCTCCTGATTATCAAAACGTGGCGACTCAAGCGGTACTCGTCCGAAAATGAGAAGGCCGTGCTGCGGTGGCTCAGGACATCCTTCAAACCGGGTCCGGTTGACCGCGGTATCTCAACGTGGCTCCCAATCAGCTGAGAAATGACGGCAACACCGTTGCCCTAGCATTGTCATTACCCGCCAATGAATTCAAGCCGACGGCCCTGACGATTACCTGCACGGTTGTGCTGTTCTCGATCATCGTGCAAGGTCTGATAATCAAACCGCTCATTGCGTGGACGGTGGTACACGACAACATCGAAGACGTGTAAAAAGGGAAGTACGGAGACAGGAATGTTCAATTGGCTTGGAAAAATGTTCGGCAACCGCACGGTGGTCGAGGCGCAGCACGACAATCGCATGTTGGAATCGGTGGCGTCAATCTGCACGGTCTTTACCGATATCGTCCTGTCTGGTGCGAAGTATCCGGTTACAGAATGGTGTGAGTATGCCAAGGACACCGGCATGCCATTGGTGGATTTCCATTCGTGAGGGCAGGGTCGTCCACCTACTGGCGTTCATCGACCGCATTACTCATCCTGATGAGTATCGCGATGCCGATTGCCTTCAATACATGGAATGTACTCCTCAATAACTTCGTTGTTGAACGCGCGGCATTTACCGGGATTGAGATCGGTATCCTGCACAGTCTGCGCGAGGTTCCAGGATTCATAGCGTTCACGACGGTTTTTGTTTTGCTCCTGATCAGGGAGCAAACCTTTGCCGCGTTGTCGCTCGCAATGCTGGGGCTCGGCGTTGCGGCAACCGGTTTTTTCCCGACGATCTATGGTCTCTACTTCACAACTATCATCATGTCGCTCGGTTTCCACTACTTTGAGGCGGTCAAGCAGTCACTGTCATTGCAGTGGTTATCGAAAGACGAGGCGCCACAGGTGCTGGGGAAGCTAATCTCGATTGCCTCCATCACGTCGCTCATAGTCTATGGTGTCCTTTGGGTGTTGCTGGAATTCTTCGAGCTCGACTACTTCTGGAACTTTCTGATCGCCGGTACGATTTGTTTTGGACTCGCTATCGTCATGTGGCTGATCTACCCGCATTTCAAAAGCAAAACGCCTCAACACAGCCATATCGTATTGAGAAAGCGGTATTGGCTTTATTATGCGCTCACGTTCTTTGCCGGTGCCCGGCGACAGATCTTCATAGTGTTTGCGGCTTTCCTGATGGTGGAGAAATTCGGTTACACCGCGGCACAGGTCACGATCCTGTTCCTGATCAACTATGCCTTCAATTGGTTGTTGGCAGAAAAGATCGGTGCACTCATTCGTCGCATCGGTGAGCGTAACGCGCTAACGATTGAGTATGTTGGCCTGATCATGGTCTTTACGGCGTATGCCTATGTTGAAAACGCGTACCTTGCCGCGGGGCTCTACGTCATCGACCACATGTTCTTTGCGCTTTATATCGCGATGTCGACCTACTTCCAGAAGATTGCTGACCCGGCTGACATGGCTAGTAGCGCTGGTGTTTCCTTTACAATCAATCATATAGCAGCGGTCATAGTGCCCGCTGCTCTTGGTCTTGTGTGGATCATCTCGAATGCTGCAGTCTTCCTGATTGGCACTGGATTCGCCGTCTGCTCCCTGCTGCTCGCGCAGAATGTGCCCGACCGGCCCGCACCGGGGAATGAAGTTCGCATCGGTAAAACGCTGATTATCGAGGAAGGTGCTTAGTCGAACGATGCATTGCTATTCGACGCTTTGTTGCGAGCTTTGCACGGTGACCGCAGATGTTCGCCCTTGTCGATATTCCGGGCTAAGATATTCCTATGGTGCTGATCCTGACAGCGACAGTCGCATTTCTCCTCGCCGGATTTATCAAAGGCGTCGTGGGTTTTGGTTTCCCCATCGTTTCGCTTATTGTGCTGACACTCGCCATCGGGCTTTTCGATGCGCTAGCCATAATCGTGGTGCCGACGATTGTCACGAATATCTGGCAGGCGCTATCCGGACCACATATCAAAGCGATTATCGAGCGCATGTGGATTTACTTTACCTGCGCGATGGGGGGCATTCTGCTTGCGTCGGTTTATCTAGTTAGTGTCGACGTCAACCTCCTGACCGGGGTTCTGGGTATCGTGTTGTTTGTGTTCGCCGTTTTCCGCCTTCTGAATGTCCACCTGTCCGTGGCGCGTGAACGGGAGCCGCTCCTTTCGATTGTCCTTGGATCGACCAATGGTCTGCTGACCGGGTTTACGGGCTCCTTCATGGTGCCTTCGGTGCTCTACATGCAGGCGCTCGGATTTCGAAAGGACATGCTGGTCCAGGCGATGGGCGCATTCTTTGCGCTGTCCACCATCATGTTGACGGTTTCACTCGGTCGCAATGGCCTGATCACGATCGATGATGCGATCATGTCGGCCATTGCCCTGGTTCCTGCATTCGCAGGCATATTCGCAGGCCGCTGGATGCGTGAGCGTATCGATGAGGACCAGTTTCAGAGGATCTTTCTTGGGGGTGTGCTGGCGCTCGGTGCCTATATCGCTTGGCGCTCATTCGGCACCCTGTGGTTCTGACCATTGCGGAGAAGAAGCGCGTAACCCAGAATTGGATGATAGGAATCCCAGAAGGATTCGGCAGGGGGAAGGAATGAAAAATAATCGATTCATCGGGTTGCTGCCAGCCATCATCATTCTGGCCAGTCCGGCGCTTGCACAGCAGGGTATGAGTGATGAGGAGCGTATGGCGCGAATTGAGCGCATGCTCGCGGAGCCCAATCCAATCGAGGCCAGCGAATCTTTTTGGATCGAAGAACTAACCTACATGGAGGTTCGCGATCGGATTGCGGCGGGTGCATCGACGGTTATCGTTTCGACGGGCGGTATCGAAGAGAATGGGCCGTTCCTCGCAACCGGCAAGCACAATGTCATTCTCGAAGGTCTGTGCCCTACGATCGCCGCAGAGCTCGGAAATGCGTTGTGCGCGCCGATTGTGCCCTTTGTACCTGAAGGAAACATTGATCCGCCGTCTGGCGCCATGCACTTTCCAGGCTCATTCTCCGTACGTGATGAAACCTACCAGGCGTTGCTCGAGGACATCGGCAATAGCTTGAAGCAGCACGGTTTCAGCGACATCGTTTTCATCGGCGACAGCGGTGGCAATCAGCGAGGCATGAAGGCAACGGCAGAGGCGCTGAACGAACAATGGCAAGACAGTGATACCCGCGCCCATTTTGTCATTGAGTTCTACACAAGCGGCTGGTCCGAGACTGAGCGCTACACCGAGGAAGTGTTGGGCGTTAAAGAAACGACAAACGACGGGCACCACGACGATATATGGGTCACCGCATTGATGATGATCACCGACCCCGGAACGGTGCGCTATGAGCATCGGATGAAAGCGGACCTTGCGTCAATCAACGGCGTCGATATCTCGGACCTGGAAGCAACGGTTGAATTGGGCTGGAAGATGGCGCGCTTCCGGGCGGCGCATACAGCAGATGCCATCAGGAAGAGTATCGAGTAGCCGATACTGCCTCGGCATTCGCATGTGATTTAAACTGGCCGGTCATCGCCTGCCGGGCAGGACTCCTGCGTTTCCGGCGGTCGCTACACAGGCCGTCCCAGCCTTTGGTTCACTAACAGCTCACGCAGTTGTGGTTGTTGATCGCCCCGTAGCTTTCGAGCAAGGCGATCGTCTCCGGGTAGGGCGGAATTCGCTGGTAAGGACTATTGGCCATGTCAACCGTCGTCTCGCCCTTACGACTGACCACCATCACGTCTGCACCCTGTTCAATCAGGTATTGAACCGCTTCCGTGTCACCCCGTGATGCTGCGTGGTGCAACGGTGTGTAGCCCTTGGCGTCGCGCAGGTTGACGTCCGCATCACACTCCTCGACCAGGAAACGAATTGCTTTCATCCAGGCCGCTGGTGCGTGAATGTGCGCATTTGCCGCCCACGATTGACCGTAGCCTGCACCTGATACCACGTGGACGGGTGAAACAAAAGGACCGCCGACGGGGACTTCTAGCAAGCCTGACGGGTCCTTGTCGTCATCGATTTCTTTCTTGGGGACTGCAGTTGCTGCTACCACGCCCGACACGACGATTTTCGCATCACCTTCCTTCACTTCGGATGCGGGCATAGACGGTGGCCGACGTCGGCGGCGTTCCGGCATCTTGATTGTTGTTATGTGTGGGTCAGCGCCGTACTCTTTCAATATGCGCATCGCCGGGACGTCCAGCGCATGCGCTGCTCGCCAGAACGGTGTCGCACCTTTGTAACGTAACCCTGCAGATTGATTGCCAATGACCGAAAACGTGTACTCGGAATACCAGAGATGCGTGTTCAGTCTTGCATTGACGTCGGCATCGGCATCGAGGAGTACCTGCATGACATCCAGGTGTGTGGCTTGCTGCTGCTGGTGCTCGGTCGGGTGTGAGTAGGAAGATTTGGATCCCCAGCTTCGTTCGATCGTGGCAAACAGCGGCGTTGCGCCATGCGAGCTGGCAATATTCGGATCGGCGCCGAGCTTGATCAGATCGAGTGCAAGATCGAACTGGCCATTGATTGTCGCCATCAGCAGTGGCGATGTGTAATCGCCTGCCGATACCTGGTCGATATCCGCGCCGTGATCCAGCAAAAGCATGGCTGCTTCTTTATGGCCTTGCCGCACGGCATGCAACAAGGGTGTCAGGCCGCCCCATTTACCGACCCGTTGCCCGTAACTGGGTGGCCTCGGGTTGTTGGGGTCTTCTTCCTCCGAATAGTCATAGACCGGGTTGCCGTCCGCGTCATAACTGACCGCATTGGCACACTTGTTCTTGCTTTTGTCTTCGCCGTCTTCTTGGGCAATATAGTCGTCACAGCTAGGGTCCGGCACGTTCGGCCATTTGCGCTGGATCTCCCGCGATGCCTCGATGGCTGCCTGGACCTGGCTGGGTTGCGGTTGCCAGTTGGGTCCACCCCCTTCCTTCTCCTTGAATTCCGCCAGGAACTCGGAGATCCGTCGTTCTGCAGCACGATCTGCCTGTTCCAGCTGTGCTGCGTCGCGGAAGTTTGCGGTGACGGAGTGATCGGCGCCTGCATCGAGCAGAACCTTCAACGTATCCAGACGGTTAGCCGCGGCTGCAAAAATTAGCGGCGTCTGGCCCCAGCGCGATTCCCTAGCTTCTGTATCGGCGCCCCCGTCGATCAATGCGGCCACCGCGTCTGCGTTGCCGGATTCTGCCGCCAGGTGGATCGGCGTTGCACCTGAATTCGTGGTTGCCGCTTCGACATTTGCGCCCGCATCGATCAGTGCCTTGACGATGTATGCATTGCCCTGACGGCTTGCGATGTGCAGTGGCGTGTACTGACCGATACGCGTGCTAGCATCGAGGTGACTGCCCGCATAGACAAGCATATCAGCGAGTTCATCGTTACCGGTTTCTGCTGCCCAGTGCAGGGCGGTCATGCCGTCACCCTGCGCTTCGTTCACATCGGTGCCGTCGCGCAAGAGTTGCTGTACCTGCGGATTGTCGCCGCGTGCCGCGGCTTCAACTAGTGGCTCTATCGCCACTGCATCAGCGCCTGACAGGAACAGCGATAGGGCAAGCGCAGAAACAAGGAAACGTATGTTCTTCAGCATCATCCCGTCCTCCCGTCAGATGGATAATTCGCCATTGCTGTCACCAAACGATTTCATGTCGTGCCCGAACCAGTTGAGCACCCGAAGCATGGCGTTCGCCATCGGTGTAGCGTCCGGTGCCTTGATGTGCGATCCGCCGGTATGGCGGCCGCTGGCGCCACCGAACAAGACGAGCGGGCAACGTCGGTGATTGTGCAGATTGGCGTCACCCATCGGTGAGCCCCACAGGATTAAGGATTGGTCGAGCAAACTGCCATCACCATCCGACGTTTCAATCATACGCTCGATGAAATAGCCGAGCTGGCTGACACGGTATTGGCAGATCTTGTTGAACTCGAGGACTCCATCTTCGCGGCCGCCATGGTGGGAAGCCGGATGGAACGCGCGGTCAGAGCCACTCTCCGGGAACGATCGGTTGGATGCATCGCGCCCGGTCTTGAGCGAGATCACACGTGTCATGTCTGTCTGGAACGCTAGGACCTGCAGATCGAACATCAGGCGAACATGTTCGGAGTAGGAATCCGGGACGCCGGCGGGCGCACCCGGAAGTTCGCGTTCCGTGCCGCTTGTGTTGTTGTTTTCGACCATCTGGATGCGACGCTCGATTTCCCGGACGTTCTCCAGATAACGATCCACACGGCGCTGGTCCGCAGCGCCGAGCGTCTTATTCATCGAGGCGACTTCTTCTGCGACCCAGTCGAGAATGCTGCTTTGCGTGCGACGGCGTGCTGCGCGCTCTTCTGCAGAGCCGCCGGCACCAAATAGCAGATCGAATGCGGTGCGTGGATTACGGATGGCCGGCAAGGGTTGAGAAGGGGATTTCCAGCTGATCGAATCCGTATAAGAGCAGGAGTAGTTGTAGTCACAGCCGCCACCCTTGTCGTTCGGCTCAATACACAATTGTAGTGACGGCAACAGGCTTTCGCGACCAAAGCGCTGCGCGTGCAGCTGGTCCAGCGACGTGCCGACATGAAGATCGGAACCCTGCGTCTGTTTTGGGTGGGACTGGGTCAGGAAGGCGGCGGACGAGCGAAAGTGATCGCCGCCCACTTCTGCAGGTGCGAACGCCTCGGCCATGCGGACATCCGTATTACTGATAATTGTGAAGTGCTCGCGCCACGGTTCCAGCGACTTAAGTGCATTGGCAGACACAAGTTCGTAGTCACGACCTTCGGTTGATGGTGCATAGAGAAACTGTGTCTGTCCCCATTCATTACAGCCCGGTAGACCGTGCACTTCCTCAATACACACGAGCCGGGTTCGTGCATTGCCCGCGTTAGCAAATGCAGGTGTCATTGCATCGAGCAACGGCAGTGCAACCACCGCGCTACCGCCACGCAGAAAGGTCCTGCGGTCAATGGTCTTTTTAGTGACGAAGTGCATTTCGAATGTCCTTTTGATCAGGTTCCTAGCGAGTAACGATATCTTCGTCTCCCAGAATGGCCACATCTTTCATGCGGAATGCGTTGCTCATGATGACGCCCATGATGAGTGACTGAACAGGATAATTGTCAGATTCGGCGTCCCGAACGATCTGACGCACGACCGGCATGTCGTAGTACTCGACTCGACGGCCGGTGGCGTAAGCCATCAGGTTCGCCGTGAATTCGCGGACCAGCGGGAGCGGGCGCTTCAGCAGCATCGCGGTCAGGTCGGCCGGCGTGGAAATCTCGGTACCGTCATAGAATGTGCTGCGGGTGTCAAGCGGTACTCCGAACTCGCGTATTCGCCATTTGCCGGTAACGTCAAAATTGTCGAGCGCAAGACCGACGGGATCCATAACCTGGTGGCAGGCTGCACAAACGGGATTCTGGCGATGAATCTCCATCCGCCGGCGGGTGGTCAGAATTTCACCATCCACGATTCCTTCCGTTTCCTCGAGGTCAGGGACGCCGGGCGGTGGCGGTGGAGGCGGTGTGCCCAGCAGCACCTGCACGACCCACTTGCCGCGCAGCACCGGTGACGTTCGATTACCCAGCGAGGTCTGTACGAGGATACTGCCGTGCCCGAGAATGCCGTTACGCTGATCGTTCGGGTAACTAACCTTGCGAAACTCGTCGCCGATAACACCCGGTATGTCGTAGTGCGTCGCAAGCCGTTCGTTCATGAAGCTGTAATTAGCACGGTAAAGATCGAGGACGCTTTTGTTTTCGCGGACCAGGTGATCAAAGAACAATTGCGTCTCGCGCCGCATCGCCTCCATCAGCTGATAGTGGTAATTGGGAAACCAGAATGCGTCGGGTTGTACGCCGTCGAGATCCTGCAATCGCAGCCACAGTGAGGCGAAACGTGTGGCTAATGCCTCCGAGCGAGGATCGGCGAGCATACGTTCGACTTGCTGGCGCAGGGTTCTCGTGCGTGACAGTCGACCGGCATCGGCGACTGCGAGTAGTTCTGCATCGGGGTTACTGCCCCAGAGGAAGAACGACAGTCGTCGTGCGAGGTCACGGTCGGCGAGGCGATAACGATCACCGGGCTCCGTGCGTGCCGGTTCGGCCTCCATGCGGAACAGGAAGTGCGGGCTGGACAAGACCGCTTCGAGCGCAGTGCGGATGCCCGTTTCGAATCCGTCTTCTCGTGCACCGAATTCGTAAAACCGCATGAGATCGCCGACGTCGTCATCGTTGAGATCACGCCCGTAAGCTTGTGTCGCCAAATCCGCAATGATCGACTCGGCGCACGGCGCTTCTTCGTCCAGCGACGTCGGACGGCAGGAGAAAATGCGCTCACGTGTCGGCGTCTCAGAAATGCCGACCGGGTTATAGGGTCCTTCGAGAGTTAGTCTCGTCAGGTGTGGCGGTGAAGTTGTGCCGTAGCTCGTTTCTGTGCCGGTCAATGACCAGTCATTCGGTCGGATGAGGTCTTCGTAGGGGCCATCCATCTGGCGAATGAATGCCGCTGTAACGCGATGCTGTCCAGCTTTAATAAATACGGGATCAGTTTCGATTGGGAAGCCTTTGCGACCCTGGAAATCGATTCGACCGCCATAACGCACGAGGGCAACGCGCTCACCGTCGATGGAGATATCGATATCGTGAAAACGTTCTCCCCAGCCCGAGATGAATCCCATCGAAAAGCGGTACTCACCATCCGCGGGAAAGGTGTGCAGCACACTGATACCGCCACGCGTGCCGTAGGGCGCACCCTCCAGACGTTCCCATTCATGTTGCGAAAGTGATGTGGGGTTGGTGTAGGTCTTGGCCGTCGCGGGTGCGTCTTCCTGGCCAATGGCACGACGCGCGATGTCGCTGGCTGCCGTCAGGTAGGCCACCATCAGCGTGGTTGACAATCCCTGCACGTCGGCAATGTTGTCGAAGCTGGCGCTGATCTGATCCTCGGGTAACCACTCCGACGGATCGACCGTCAGTCCAAACAAGTCGTCGATGAGTCGTGCGTATTCGGCGCGATTTACACGCTGGAAAGGCCTGCTGCCTGCGCGATTCGCCTCGGCGGCGGCCCGGTCGAGTCGGGTTTCCAGCGTAGCAACGAGATAATCGATCGCATTCTGGTCTCTCACCATTTCACGCGGCGGCATCTGCCCGGCACGCAGCTTGCGAATTATTTTCTCGGCTATCACCGGGTCGAGATGCGGTTGTTCGGCATCGAATGCCTGGAGGTTCAGCCCGGCCTGTAGCGTGTATTGGTTGTGGCAGGCAATGCAGGTGGTCTGGATCAGCTGATTCGGGTCCTGCGCGTGCGCGGACAAGGGGTGGACCAGCACTGGCAAAAGCGCCAGCGCAAATAAGGGCGATCTTGATATATTGCGCAGATCCATCGGTGCGACCCTCATACTCCTCAAGAATACGGCCCACAATAGCTGATAATAACGTCTATCGGTGCCAAATAGTGCGAAGAACGCCGCGTTGTTGCGGGTCGCATTGGTTTCAGTTGACAATATCGGCCGCCGATCGCCAACAAAAGGAAGACCATGTCTCTTGAAGAAAAAAGAACTGCTGGCGAGTTGTCGCTGGTCGAAGCATTTTTTGAGGGCAACCTGGTGGCGCGCATCGCCATTGGCATCGTGCTTGGCGTTGCGCTGGCCTGGGTCTGGCCCGATGCCGCCGCTTCCGCCATGTTGCTCGGCAACCTGTTCGTCAACGCACTGAAAGCCGTTGCCCCGGTCCTCGTTCTCGTGCTTGTTGCGTCGGCGCTGGCGAATCAAAAACCGGGCCACCAGGCCCGATTGCGGCCGATCGTGATTCTCTACCTCATTGGCACGCTGAGTGCTGCGTTTCTCGCCGTGATGATGAGCACACTGTTTCCGACCACTTTGTTACTGAGCGTCACCGATGTCGCAATGAGCCCGCCGCAGGGTGTCGGCGAGGTTCTGAACAACCTGTTATTCAAGATTGTCGACAATCCGGTCAGCGCCGTCATGAATGGCAACTTCATCGGCATTCTGATGTGGGGGATTGCGATAGGTTTGACCATGCGTCACGCGAATGAAACCTCGCGCACGATGCTAGCGGACCTGTCGCACGCAATCACTATGATTGTCCGTGTCGTCATCAGGCTTGCTCCGATCGGTATCTTCGGACTGGTTGCCGGCAATCTCGCGGAATTCGGTTTTTCCGCTCTTCAGAGTTACACGCGGATCCTGGCGATTTTGCTGAGTTCGATGCTGATCATGGCGCTTGTGATCAATCCGATTATCGTCTTAGTTAGGACTCGCAAGAACCCTTATCCGATGGTTTTCACAGCATTGCGTGAAAGCGGCATCACTGCATTTTTCACACGGAGCTCTGCGGCCAACATCCCGGTGAACATGGCGCTTTGCGAAAGATTGAAACTCGATGAGAATACCTATGCCGTTTCAATCCCTCTGGGCGCTACGATCAACATGGGTGGCGCCGCGATCACGATTACCACGTTGACCCTGGCAGCAGCCTATACCTTGGGCATCGAAGTCGACATTGCGACCGCGCTGCTGTTATCGGTGGTAGCAGCCCTTTCGGCATGTGGTGCATCGGGCGTCGCCGGGGGTTCCCTGTTGCTGATTCCGCTAGCTTGTGGCCTGTTCGGCATACCCAACGATGTTGCCATGCAGGTTGTCGCTGTCGGTTTCGTGATCAGCATCCTGCAGGATGCTGTCGAGACTGCACTGAACAGTTCGACGGACGTCGTATTTACGGCCGCTATTGCAGGGATGAGCGAAGGGGAATCGTAGCCGCCCACTTCGATGAGCTCGTTATTGACAACCTTGCTGGCCACGACGGGCGATTCGTGCTCGTAGTGCTTCTAGCGCCAGCCGACTCTTTCGCCTTCGACTAAATCACTGAAGGCGCCGCCACATCTCGATCCGACGCGCTAGTTGGGCGGGATCGTACGAACGATGCCTTCGCGACGTTTGTCCGCCGCACCGTCCAGGCTATCTTCATTGACAACGATAATATGCAGGCCCGAATTTTCTTCGTCACGTTCCTGAACGCTGTAACCGCGAGCTTTAAGGTCGTCGGCAATCGCTTGTCCTGGCTCGACATTAATTTCGACCCGCACGGCTTCGCCGCGAGCAATGATGTTGGGATGATCGACAGATTCCTGCGCGCTCATGCCCCAGTCGAAAACACCGACAATCGTCTTTGCGACATACGCCGGAATTGAGTTTCCGCCCGGTGAGCCAGTGACCATCAAAAGGCCGCCTTCTGAATCGAAGATCATGCTGGGTGACATCGAGGAGCGCGGTCTGCGGCCCGGTGCGACTGCATTGGCTGGCCTTACCCCATCCACTGATACCAAGCGGGCAAAGTCCGTCATTTCATTGTTGAGCAGGAAGCCTGCTGCCCAGCGCTGTGTGCCGAAAGGCGCTTCTACGGTTGCTGTCATGGAAACCGCATTGCCATCATCATCAATGATCGACAAGTGCGTCGTCCCGGCCACTTCTTCGGTTGTGTCCGGTCCAAACAATCCAGCGGACGAATTACCGCGCAATACCTGGCCGGGGTCTCCCGGCGTTGGCGCAGCACCCGGATCGAATCGTTCCGTCGCGCGATGCCGCAGGTAATCCGGATTCAAGAGGTCGTCGAGCGGGATATCGATTTCGTCCGGGTCGCCGAAATATTCATCGCGATCGGCATAAGCCAGTCGCTGTGCGTCGACAAATGCGGCCACTTTATCCGCCTGGCTGTCAGAGCCTGTCAGCAGGTGATCGTAAAGCGCCGCAATCATGATTTGTGCGCCACCGGAAGAGGGTGGAGAGCTCGTGCAAATCGACATGCTCCGGAATGGCCCGCAAATTACAGGGCGCCGGGCCGGTTCGTAGGCGGCGATATCCTCGGCGGTCAATGGGCCGGGATTGGGCTCGGCCTGTGCTGCCTCGGCGATGGCTTCGGCAATCTCTCCCGTGTAAAAGGCTTCAATGCCTTCGTTGGCGACACGCTTCAGCGTGTTTGCGTACTCTGGGTTCTTCAGGAGGTCGCCGGCCTGCAGCGGATTACCACCGGGATAAAAGTACTCCGCTGAACCCGGTGCTTCGTCCAGGCGACTTTGCGTGGCCATCATTGGCAGGTAGTTAGCCAGCCTGGGAGATACTTTGAATCCCTCGGAGGCCAGTCGAATGGCGGGTTCGAGCACGTCGGGCCACGGAAGGTGCCCATGTTCGTCGTGCGCTGCCTTGTACATTGCGATTGCACCGGGCACACCTATGGCTTTGCCGCTTTGCCAGGCATCGACGAACCCCATCACTTCGCCGTCGACCATGAACATGCCGACGGTGGCGCCCGACGGTGCAATCTCGCGCCCGTCGTGGAAGACCAGGCCCCCGTTCTCGCTTTCATAGACCAGCATGAACCCGCCGCCGCCGATACCGGAGCTCTGGGGTTCTACGAGGCCAAGGACCGCATGTGCTGCAATCGCGGCATCAACGGCGTGGCCACCCTTCTGGAGAATCTCGATGGCGGCATTGACGGCGTGCGGATTCGCAGCGGACGCGATCGCCCCTTTGTTCCAGACTTCGGTGCTTACCTGTGGTTGCATCTCGACGGCAACCCGTTGAGCAGGCGAACAGGCCACCAGAAATGTGAAGAGTGAGGCCAACAGGTTGCGTTCCATTACGTTCCTCAAATCAGTTTTAGTGTCGGGAAGGCGCGGCAATATACCTTAATTCCCTATGAGGTAGTCTCGCGGCATTTACGTAGGTACATTCCCGAATTGTTGGCCGCCGGGCAATCCATAGGATTCCAGGATGTCCTGCCTGTAACACTCTGCTACCCATCAATCTCCGTCATGAACAAATTCGAGGGAGAAAAATTCAAGTGTTGCCAACTGGCCAAGGAGAGAGGTCTGCTCGGAATGGTCGATTTTTCGTTGCGGCCGTATCTTGATAT
Organism: Woeseiaceae bacterium; assembly: GCA_029243005.1. Classification (GTDB taxonomy): domain Bacteria; phylum Pseudomonadota; class Gammaproteobacteria; order Steroidobacterales; family Woeseiaceae; genus SZUA-117. The sequence goes on along the minus strand of JAQWSV010000064.1, from coordinate 3,943 downwards.
AGGCTTCATGCACTTCAAGTTGTTGTGAGCGTTACCAAACGCAATGACTGGATACTGAAGAGCTTTCCACTCGATCCGCGCTTTCGGCGGGCTGTGGTAGACTGCTGCGCCGTCAATGACCTCGTCGCCCTGGTGCCGGAGTTTTCCGATTCATGCAGTTATTCAAACGAACCCTGAGTGAATTCCTGTTTCGTCGCTTTGTGCTGAAACACTACGGGTCTAATCTCCTGGTTGATCTGCAACTCGAGGCGAAGCGGGAGACTCTGGACTACGTCAAGGCGAACATGCCTGACGCGCCTTATTTTGAAAAGCATCGAAAGTTGGTGGACCACGTCGTTAACGAGGCGTCGTTGCCCGGCCTGTACCTCGAATTCGGCGTTGGGCGCGGCAAGTCTATTCGCTGGATTGGTGCGAACGCCGGCCGGCCGGTCTATGGCTTCGATTCCTTCGAAGGGATACCCGAATACTGGAATGGTAATCCGGTCGGCACCTTTGCGCAGAAAAAATGGCCGAAGGTACCAGGGAACGTTCAGTTTGAGATTGGTATGTTCGACAAGACGATTCCCGGGTTCTTGGAAAAACACGATGACCCGATCGCAATGCTGCACGTCGACTGCGACCTCTATGCATCGACAGTGACAATCTTCGATGCCCTGGGAGCACGTCTCCAGCCTGGCGCCATCATATTGTTCGACGAGTACTACAATTTCCCGCGCTGGCAGCAACACGAATTCAAGGCTTTCCAGGAATTCGTCGCTGCTTCAGGGCTTGCCTATGAGTACATTGGCTACTCGGTGATGGGGCAGCAGGTCGCCGTCAGAGTTCTAGAAAATCCTATATTTTACAGTAAGTAGATTGCTTGACGTTGTATCTCATGTCATTGCAGGTAAGGCAGGAAGCGAGATAGACATGTCAGACACGGTGATAAGCGACTACACCGAATTATTAAACATGCCGGCAGGCACAGCGCTTGGCAGTTCTGACTGGCACCGGGTGACGCAAGAGGACATCAATCAGTTCGCGACGTTGACGAAGGATGAAGACCCGTTTCATATCGATCCTGAATGGGCGAAGCAAAACTCGCCACTGGGTACGACGATTTCCTTCGGCTTCCTAACACTTTCGATGCTGACCTATTTCTCCTACCAGGTTTTCAATCAGGCAGGATTCGTCTCAAGCGAGGAAATCCAGCTGTTCAATTTCGGCTTCAATCGAATTCGATTGCCAGAGCCGGTGCCAGCGGGCGCGGAGATTCGCGGCAACTTCACTTTTGCGGGCGCGCGGGTGCGTGACAATGGCGGCATCGAGTTTACGACCGACGTCGTCATCGAGATCAAGGGGAACGAGCGACCTGCGCTGGCCGCTCAGTGGTTGGGCGTGGCCGTCAGGAAGTAGCTTCGCTTGCGCTGGGTCCGTTAAGTATGGCATCGCGGGTCAGCTCAATGATCAGGTCGATCTCCGCTGACCCCACCGCAAAGCGCGGGGTGTAGCGCAGTGAGTGCGCGCCACCGTGAATAACGCCAAGACCCTTACGTCGCAGGTAGTCTTCCGTACTGTTTTTGCCATAAACCTTGAACTGATCCGCTAGCTCACAGCTGAATAGCAAGCCGGTTCCCTGAACACTCGTAATCGCGCCGTCCAGTTCGTCGGCTAGTGCCTTGAGACGCGCGACAAGCTCGTCACCCCGTTCGCGGATATTCTCTCTGAGCTCGGGTGTGAATTCGTCAAGCACGGCAGCCGCAACATCCAGTCCACGCGGATTGGTCGTCATCGTGTTGCCGTACACACCATGACGGAATATGTTTGCTGCACTTTCCTCGAGCGCCAGTACCGACAAGGGGAACTGGCCTGCATTCAGCGCCTTGGAATAAGACTCCATGTCCGGTGGATCGAGTGTCTCGAAGCCCGGGTAGTCAACGATCGACAAGACACCACGGGCTCGGAGACCGGCCTGGATCGAATCGATGATGAACATGGACCCATGTGCACGCGTCAGTTTACGTGCCCGCTGATAAAACGCCGGCGAGATTGACTGACCCGGGTTGCCTTCGCCCATGACCGGCTCCATGAAGAAGGCTTCGATGAACTCTCCTGCCTTCTCAGCAGCTGTAAATGCGGCATTGAGTCCTTCGATATCGTTGGGTTCGACGGTCAACAGATAGTTGTCGTCACGAAATGAGGCGAGGTATTTTCGATAACTCTCCAGCGTGGAATCAGAGTAGCGGGCTGGTCGGGCCGTGCGGCCGTGAAAACTGCCTTTTAGCGTGATACCGCGGATTCGTGCGCCGTCGTAGCGGCCACCCGGATCCGTCATTTTCTTTGTGTTGATATCCGCAATGCGCGAGGCCACCGAGTTGGCCTCCGAGCCACTGTTCAGGCAGAGGTAGCGGGAAAAGGGCGAGCCGCCTCGCGCGTGTCCGATTTCCTTTTCGAGGCAGTGGATAAAACCCATCTGGCTGACGCTGGCCGTCATGACATTGGCCATGACATGTGGCTGGTTCATTGCGTCAAGGACCGCGGGCGGTGCGTGACCGAGACCGAGCATTCCGTAGCCACCGCAGTCATAAATGACGGCGCCTTTTAAGGTAACAATCCAGGGTCCGGATGCTGCGGCTGAGACATACGGATTGACCGATTCAACGTCGTAGAAATTGGTGAAGCCCTGCTGCGCGCGAGCGACCTGATCAGTCTCGTCCAGTGCCAGGAAATCCGGGTTCGTGGTTTTGAGCTTCGCGAAGTGCGCGTACGCCTGGCCGATCGGCGTCGCCAGCGACGGATCGCTCTCAAGAAACCGCATGATGACATCATCGGCAAGGCCGGTTGTGCTGATGGGGCCGCCCTGTGCACGCATCTCAAACAGCTGAGAAAGATGTAAATTATCTGCGATTTCAGTAGCTTGTCTCGACATGGGGTTTCCTGCCGATCGATGAGAAGGCGCGCACTATAGCAAACGAAAAACGTTCCCAGCAGTGCAAAAGTCCATATGATGATACGTACATGTCGGTATAGCGGACCCAGGTTGCCCCGGGTCTGAATCCGTCTTGCTTGTCAGAAGTCAGCAAGCGCCATCGTGGTCAGCTTGCTACCGGTCTGCAGCACGATGTACTGCGTGCCTTCATGGATGTAGGTCGAGATACCGTAATCGACCATTCCGGGCATTTCGACAGCGCCAATCTGTTCACCGGTCTGTTTGTCGACAAAGAACAAGGCCGGCGTTTCATCGGCGAACTGACTTGCATAGATGAACGCCGTCTTGGTCACCAGCATCGGTGCGTTCCAGCCCGTCCCGGTCTCGCCAATGTCGATGCCGTCGAGCGCTGCATTCTGGCTGATGCGATCAGGTGTCTCACCGATCGGCAACCGCCACAGGTGCTCGCCGGTGTTCATGTCAATGGCTGTAATATGGCTGTACGGCGGCTTGAACATTGGAATTCCCGCGGGATGACGAACCGCGTCGGAACGAAGTGATGCAAAGTCGGAGAACGTACGACCGGTCGGTGCCTCGATGTTCGGGTCACGTTCCGCGCCAGACACGACGATACGCGATGAACAGGCGGTACGTGTCGAGACATACAGAATGCCCGATTCCGGATCGGCGACGCTCGGTCCGTCGATATTCGTTCCACCGCCGTCACCCGGGCACCAGTAAGCGGCCCTGTATCCCTGGTCATTGTCGCGATGCAATGGTGGATTGAACAACGGCCCGATCTTGTGATCCTTCAATGCTTCGATTGCCTGCTCGCGCAAGGCTGGCGTGTAGTCGACGAGATCATCGTACGTCAGGCCCTGCATGCCGTAGGCAGCAGGCTTGGTCGGGAACGGCTGCGTCTCAGCGAGCTTTTCACCCGGAACGTCGGAGGCCGGTACGGGCGTATCGACGATGGGCCAAATCGGTTCACCCGTAACGCGGTTGTAGGTATACGCGAAGTTCTGCTTCGTTGTC
>JAQWSV010000306.1 GCA_029243005.1 Woeseiaceae bacterium | reverse complement strand
ACTTTTCCGTCGACGCGAAAACGTTCCAGCGCTCCAGCCATTTTTTACTCCCGCGGTTTCTTTTTGTAGGTGCCGGTGGCAGTGGCGCACAAGCGGTTATTTCTAGCATCCAGAAGCCTGGACTGTGCGAAGAATAATGAGGTCGTCGTTCTGACCAGCTCCCCCTCCGCCACCGCCACACTCCCTTGTTGCGGCGCCATGAAATTGACGTTCAGATTGACCGTGATCGATACACTTTCTTGTGCGTCGCCGTAACTGCCTGCGACCGCGCCGGCTATATCGAGCAATGACGAAATGACGCCACCGTGCAGGAATCCCACCGTATTTCGATGGTCGCTGCGAACCGGCATTTCCAGCTGCGCATAACCGTCCTTCCAGTCAACCAGTTTGAAGCCCAGGAACTCGAGATAGGTCCCTTCACACAGCGCAGGGTTGTCGAGGATGCTCGACGGTGCTTCGTCATTCATGTTGCGCCAACTCCGGCACGGCGGAGTATCGCCAGAAACATGTCGGGCTCCGGCCGTACCCGGTAATTGTCGACTTGATCGGAGAAAAGAATGGTGCCGTTTGCATTGGTCGCAACAACAGTCGGCATCACCGTATCCGTTGCGTAGTCACCGCCGATGCCGAGCGGCACACCGTTCTTAATCGCAATACCCAGTTGCTCTGCCACCTGATTACCCTCGTCGACAAGGTAGTTCATCGGCACTCCCAAGCCCTCAGACAGCTCTTGGCTCTGCGCATTCGGCTGCGGACTGATCAGTAACACCTCGATGCCCATAGCCGCCATTTCCTGATAGCGGTCCGCCATCTCGCGGATCTGCGCCATACACAATGGACACCAGTTGCCACGGTAAAACACAATAACAGCAGGCGAACCCGCCAACGAGGACGACTCGAATCGCGAGCCATCGGGGCGATCGAGCGAAAATGTCGGTAACTTGCCACCTACCATCAGGGATGAACTGTCAAACCGACCAAATCGTGAGAACCAGAATACATAGAGCAGGAAGATGCCGGCCGCCACCATCGCGACGGACGTCGGTCCCCAGTCGGAAGTCTCCACGATGAACTGCTCCCAACCGGCAATCATGAAGCCGATTGCGGTGACAAACAGTAACATGAGCAGGTTATCAGAGGTTCTCGGCGTCGGGCGAAATTTGAGCTGAACCAGGATGATCGGCAGCCCGAGTGTCGCAATCGCGGCGCCGAGCCAGGCTGCGGTTTCACGTGTAGTTGCGGCCATCACGAGCGTCACCACCAACAGAATGAGCTGGATGCCGACGGCGGGAAAGATAAACCAGGACTTGTATTTGGCGTCGATAATCACGGCAGATTAGATTTGGTCTTATTCTTATAACTGTCGGACCAATATGCCACAAAGCAGTTCGAAAAATGATCCCCCGGACATGATTGCCTATATATTGCGTCGGTATTCGCTGCCGACCTCTTAGAGCACCGCCGATACCTACCCCACCAAAATAAATACCAAACTGATTTACAAAATCCAAAATTCCGCAACAGCAGACAGCTGCCATGCTTGTTAATTTCGAGTGCCGGAGCAGCTGATAGGATCCACGAACAGGTGCGTATTTTATCGCCAATCCAATGCGTAATCACACTTCAGTGCTTGGGATCCCTAAATCGTGGCACTCGTTTTTCAAGATTCGCCGCGGCGGCTTCACGCTGGTTATCGCCGGCCATGACGGAGATTTGAAGCTCGGCCTCGCGTCCGAGCATTGCCGCGCTGCCAGGATGCCAGGTTTCACCAATAAGCTGCTTGATCGCGCGTATAGCATCTGGTGATTTACCAGCAATATCGTGTGCGATTGCGGTCGCAGATACCAGCGGGTCATCCACCACAGACGTAATGAGACCAATGCGCGCAGCTTCCTCCGCGTCAACAACCCTGCCTGTAAAAGCGAGTTCACGCACACGGTCCTCGGCGATCACGCCGGGTAGGGTTGCCGTTATGGCCATATCCGGAATGATTCCCCACTTGATTTCCATGATCGACATTCGCGTATCGGCGGCTGCCATACGGAGGTCTGCGCCCATCGATATCTGGAATCCGGCGCCAAACACAGAACCGTGTAATGCCGCAATCACCGGTACCGGCAAATCACGCCAGCACATCGCCGCATTCTGGAAAAAATTGGCGCCCGATTTGGTTTGCGGTTTCATCAGGTCAGTGGTACCCAAACCGATACCGTCACCACCAAAAACAGAGATATCGATTCCGGCGCAGAAGTCCGCACCATTTCCTGAGAGGACCACAGCCCGCACGCTCATGTTGTTTGCGAGTAGATCGGCAGCCCCGGCAATTTCCTCGAACATCTCGATATCGACTGCATTTCGCTTCGCGGCGCGATTCAAGGTGACGGTCGCAAC
>JAQWSV010000041.1 GCA_029243005.1 Woeseiaceae bacterium | reverse complement strand
CCATCTCGAGACGCGTGAAAAGATCTCGGCCGGGAAAGCCTGTGAATTATTGCGTGCGGCGGACGGTGTCGAGTTACTCGATGGTGTAGACCTCGGTACCTATCCGACGGCGGTGACAGAGGCCTCCGGAAACGATCCGGTTTACGTCGGGAGAGTGCGCGAAGATATCAGTCATCCGCTGGGTCTGGATCTCTGGATTGTGGCCGATAATATTCGTAAGGGTGCGGCTCTAAATAGCGTCCAAATAGCTGAAATATTGGCGAAAAAATATTTATAAGCTATAGTTCGCACCAAGCGTAAGGGCGCCCCCATTGATCATTCAAGCTCCGGAGCGGTCCGTTTCTGACGGGAATTGGGGAGCTGGAGAAAAAAAGCATTATGTCGCCAAGACTTAATCGTGTATGGCCGCTTGCGCCATTCCTGTTGTTTACGTTGCAGGCATGGGCACTCGGCCTCGGAGATATACGACTGAGTTCAGTGTTAAATGAGCCACTGTGGGCAGAGATCGAACTGCTGGCAGTGACACCGGAAGAGCTCAACAACCTTACGGTTCAACTGGCCGCACAGGAAACGTTTCAGCGTTATGGCCTGGACCGTCCGATGTTCCTGGCCAGTTTGCGCTTTGAGATCGAAAAGTCCGGTCGGGCCAGCGGCAACATCATTCGGGTGACATCGGCAGAACCCATCACTGAGCCTTTCATTACATTCCTCGTCGAGGCGACCTGGTCGCGTGGCCGCCTGCTCCGCGAATACACGCTTCTGATGGATCTACCGACATTCGCGCCTCCGCCGACCACGCTGGCTGGCGAGCCAGTAACTGCGCCGACGAGAACGGCACCAGCCGATAGCGGTCAGATCGAGCGCCCGGTAGCACGGTCGCAGACGTCGCCTGCTGAAATCTCGTCTCTGCCCGCAGTGGCACTAACACTGCCGGTCGAAGAACCCGCTGCGGCAGATAGCTTTGGCGAACCGACATTTGATAGCACTCCCGGCGGCGATCGTGTGGTGGTACGCGGTGACACGTTATGGCGCATTGCGCAGGAAGTGCGGCCGGACGATCGACTGACGTTTAACCAGACTATGCTGGCGATATTCGATGCCAATCCGCAGGCCTTCGACGGGAACATCAACCGCTTGCGTGCCGGCGCGACCCTGAGAATTCCGAGTGCAGACGATGTCTTCCGTATCAGTAGCGGTATTGCTGTCGATGAGATCCTCCGCCAGAACGTCGAATGGGGTGGAGAAGGTGCTTTGGCACCGGCGCTCGAACCGCCGCCACCCGTCGCGGATCTGGTTGTATATCCGCTAGAGGCGCAGCCCAGCCTCACGCTCGTGCCGCCCGACGACGAGGATGACCTCATATTATCGGATACCAGCGTCGACAGCGGCGCAGAAGCAACCGTCGATGATATCGTGGATCCGGTCCAGGAGCGCATCAGCGAGATTGGAGCCATCCTAGATGACCCATCGTTTCTAATTGCAATTGCAGACAACGAATTGGCGGCATTGCGCCAGGAACTGGCAGACCTTCGTGGCGATGAAATCTTTGTTGACGACGGTGTCGCCGGGGAAGATGCGGAGCCGTTTGAAGACTTCGTCGATGAAGAGCTGGCCCCTGCGGTACAGCCTGCGCTGGCAGTCGTTTCTCAGCCGGCCAGGGACGAGGGCATTGTCGATACCATTCTTGGCTACCTGAACAATTTCTGGGTCTGGATTGGCGGTGCGCTGGTACTGACCGTCGGTGTCCTGTTCTGGTTCATTGGGCGTGCAGCGCGCCGGGATGATGAAGGAGTGACTGGCGTCTGGGATGCGCTGGATATCGATGACATGGGCGACGATGAGGCCGCGTCGACGGAGCGACCCAAAGCGTTGGCCCGGGACGACGATGAGGCGATTATTGTCGTCGAGACCGAGACAAAGACGGATTCTGATTTCATCGGTCTGAATGCAACGCTGGAGGTACCGGCGGCCGAGGAGTCTACGACACCTGAATCGACAGAGATGCCAGGCATGGAGACCATGACCCCAGCACCTGAGGTCGGTGAGACCTTCGAAATACCAGTGTCAGCGGTTAGCCCGGGTGATGCGACCGGGGTGCCGCCATCGCTGGAAGACACCTTCAGCAGTGAAACGGGGATCAACCTGGATCAAAGCGATCCTATAGCCGAAGCGGATTTCCACATGGCGTACGGTCTTTACGATCAGGCCGCGGACCTGATTAACGGGGCGCTTGGAGCGGATCCGGACCGCCAAGACCTGCTGGCCAAGCTCTGCGAAATCTACTTCGTATGGGGCAATCGCGATGCATTTATCGATGCGGCCCAGCGCATGGATGCAGAGGCCGGTTATGGGGCGCAGGCCGAATGGGACAAAATCGTCATCATGGGTCAGCAGATCGCGGCAGATCACGAACTGTTCTCGGGCGTCAGCGCTGAGGGTGTGAGTAAAGCGGTCGACCTGTCGTTTGGGGGCGGTGTGGAAGATGTTGGCGAATTGGACATGGATTTCTCTGGCGCGCCCGATGCCGACTCCAGCGATGTCATCGACCTAGGCGCGGATAGCGAGGACGACGTAGTGGTCGCCGACGAGACCTGGCAGGCCTTGATTCCGCCGGATTCAGGATTAGATGTCGACTTCAGCTTGGATGACAATGCTCCACAAATTCCGCCCGCGGATGCGACGGCCGAAATCGACTTGGATGACCTCGGGCTCGATCTCGACGCGCTCGAGGAGAGTGCGCTGGCGGCGGATGTCGCCGACACGGGTGTACTGAGCGATTTCGAGAACACAGCGATTGGTCATGAATTGGAAATCGCCGATGGCGATCTGGAGGCAACGGGCAATAACAAGGTGGTTTCTGAAGACGAATTACTGGCGGAGACGGGCAGGCACGAAGCGGTTGACATCAATGACATCGAGTCGACCGGTACCCGGGAAGTCATCGAGGCAGAGGATAGGCTGGTGGTGGCCAGTGAAACGGCTGTGCTGGGTGACGATGAGGCGACAAAGCCCGCTTCCCTCGACGACGAAGACGACTTTGAAGTTGAGGACGTCGGCATCGACAGCAGCCTGCTGGAAGCCACTGGCCAGACGCAGGTACTGAAAGAGGATATGGCTGTCGAACCCGAGCCCCCTATTGAGAGTAATCTGTCCGGCTCGGGTACAACGATTTTTAGCTCCGGTCCGAATGATGAGGAGGGCGACTTCGATTTCGAGCAAACAGAAGCTCTACCGAAAGATGTATTCAGCCCCACTCTGTCTAGCAACGATACAGGCAATATGCGGGGCCTAGTAGGCAGCACCGATATGGACTTGGATCTGGATCTCGACGAACTCACGGCCGCACTGAAAGTCAGCGAAGCCGGTGCCACCGTTAACCAGGTGCATGATGACCCGACCGTCGAGCAACCTCGGTTCAAGCGCGGCGATGACGGGGTTGCGACACAATCGCTATCTCCCGATGATATGTCCGGTAAGCTGCACGAAGCGCGCACCATGACCGAGGTAGGTACCAAGCTGGATCTCGCACGTGCTTATGTCGACATGGGCGACCTTGATGGCGCACTCAGTATCCTCGAAGAGGTGCTCGACGGGGGTGACGCGGCGCAGAAGCAGCAGGCGCAGCAGCTGATCGATTCGCTGCCAACCTAGTTTGTACGTCCTTCCTTTTTCCTGGCGTGGCAAAACCTGCCTCGTCATTCACGCTCTGCAAAGCGACGTCACGAGGATCTGTATCTCGTCTTCTGGCACCGGCGGTCCATAGCCAGTTTAAACCATGCGTATCGCCCTCGGCATTGAATATGATGGCAGTCGCTACGTTGGCTGGCAGCGGCAAAAGTTAGGCCTTGGGGTGCAGGAATGTATCGAAGAGGCCGTCACCCTGGTGGCGAATGAGCCCGTAGAGACAATATGTGCGGGCCGCACCGACGCCGGCGTCCATGCGAACGGCCAGGTCACGCACTTCGATACACAGGCAGAGCGGACAGAACGTGGCTGGGTGCTGGGGATCAATTCGAATCTCCCGGACGACATCAATGTCTGTTACGCCAAAGTCGTCGATGACAATTTTCACGCGCGCTTCAGCGCCTTATCGCGTACATACCACTACCTGATTCTGAACCGGCTTGTGCGCTCGAGCCTTTATCGCGACCGGGCATGGTGGATACATGAGTACCTCGACGTGGCGCGAATGAAGGAGGCAACGGCCTGTTTGCTGGGGGAGCATGATTTCTCGGCCTTTCGTGCGGCCGGCTGTCAGGCCTCAACACCCGTAAGAACTATTCGTCAGCTGGAGGTCGAGTGCATTGGCGAATGGTTACGGATATCGGTGAATGCCAATGCCTTTCTGCAGCATATGGTCAGAAATATCACCGGGACCCTCGTCGAAATCGGGCGCGGGCAGCAGGAGCCGGAAAGGATGCGAGCGGTGCTCGACGGTCGGGATCGCAAGGCGGCAGGCGTGGCCGCACCACCTCACGGTTTGACGTTTGTTGGTGTCGAGTATCCTGATGTATATGACCTTCCATCCCGAATTGCGGACACTCCCCTTATTAAGGTTTATGATTCGCCACTATGAGCTGGTTCGAAAAACTAATGCCGTCCCGAATCAGCACCGAGAGTCGAAGGCGATCGGTGCCTCAGGGTGTATGGATGAAGTGCCCCGAGTGCGACGAGCAGTTGTACCGGAAGGAAGTGGAACGGAATTTGAGCGTTTGCCCGAAGTGCGACCACCATATGCGAATCGGTGCGCGCACACGCTTGGACTATTTCCTCGATTCGGACTCTCAGGAGGAAATTGCCGCCAACCTGGAGCCACAGGATCCGCTGCGCTTTCGCGACAGCAAACGCTACCGTGAACGCGTGGTGCAGGCACAGAAAAAAACGGGTGAGAAAGATGCGTTGGTGGCTGTCAAGGGCATACTAAAGGGTCGCTCGGTCGTTGCCTGTGCCTTCGAGTTTGGATTCATGGGCGGATCGATGGGATCGGTCGTTGGCGAGCGATTCTGCCGTGCGGCACAGGTGTCCACCGATACCAGGGTGCCGCTGATCGCTTTTTCCGCCAGCGGCGGCGCCCGCATGCAGGAAGCACTTTTCTCCCTTCTACAGATGGCCAAGACATCGGCATCGCTCGCCACACTGGCCGAAATGAAGATTCCCTTTATCTCGGTGTTAACAGA
>JAQWSV010000304.1 GCA_029243005.1 Woeseiaceae bacterium | reverse complement strand
TCGGTTTTACACACGATTACAAACCAAAACGACCATACCAAGCTTGGGGTACCGAATACGTATATGTAATCACTAACGATACGAATCTCATAAGTCTACAGCATATTACTGTGATGAGATTTGTAACGAAGGAAAACAATGTATCCAGTGCATTCGCAGTTAAACACTGGCGTCAGGACTGCCAATTCGAGGACACCAGTCTGCATTTCTATTCCGGCGACAATACTTGGAAAAGGCGTAAATTAATCAAGGAAGAGGTAGCTGGTAAATGGTCACAATCAGTTTTTCAGACGGATGACTCACCGCGTTATGCATCAATTGGAAAATGGGAACACCACGCTAACTTTTCGAGTTGGGAAAGTGCAAACACCTGGCGACCATTGCCATGTCGAGAACTTAGCATTCGAGATGACTACCATATCTTGTCTGGAACAAATCGACATACAATCACCCCAACCGGCTGGGTACATGAGCAAGATAATCTGAAATTGGTATTGGAGGAAAAAGGGTATACCTCAAATAATAAACACCATTTAGCACGAGAAGCTGGTCTAAATCGTTACGAAAGAATCTCGGAATTTGATTTCTCAGCGGGCGATAAATACTGGGATCTAACAAAACCATTCTGGACTAACGTCAGAGAAGCCTGGGAACTAATATTTCAAGAGAAAGATCAGTTTGAGGTTCAATTACTCCATCAAGGCCAAACCATGATAGATATTCTGTTCGAATATGCATCACAGATAACCGAGCAAAACCCATATGACTCAGAGGATGGAAAAACTTTTATCGCAAAGACGCTAGTGAGATTCATAAACTAGCTTTCACAAGATCTTATTTACCAACAAGGAACCAAAATAATGAGGTTTATAGCCGTAATTTTAGTACTAATAACTTCTCTCTCTGATGCAAGAGCAGCATGCAATTTTGATATTGAAGTGGGCGATTCACTTGTATTCAGCATCAACGAAATGTCTGTAGAGTCTACTTGTGAAACTGTCAATATAACCCTCTCTCACACTGGTAGTTTGCCGGTAGAAGCAATGGGACATAACTGGGTACTATCTAAAGAATCTGAATACCAAGCAATTGCCATGGCGGGGATGAGCACAGGAGTCGTTGGTAACTATTTACCGGATGGCGATGAACGTATAATTGCTGCAACCAAATTAGTTGGGGGTGGTGAAGAAACCAGCTTGTCATTTTCTATCGCTAATCTCGATTCTAGCCAAGCCTATGCGTTCTTTTGTTCCTTTCCAGGCCACTGGGGAGTCATGAAAGGAGTTTTTAAAATTGTGTGATGACCTCTATTCCTAATTAATCAGAGGCTCCACAGGCCAAAAAATCAATTGGTGGCAGTTAGGCTGTGGTGATTGGGTTGAAGGATAAATCGCTGCAGCATTGGGGAGACAGCCTACGGCCACCCATGGCGATAAAGCCCCAACCAAAAAAGAGGGCCGAAATACGGCCCTCCGCTTGCTACTGACTCTATTGAAATCAATTATTTTAGGCTTTAATGAATAATATCCCACAAGTAGTCGTCATGAACCCCGCAGATATCGAAATATTCGACCTGTAACTCCCGCTCCGCGTCGGTCATATCATTTCCCATATTGGCATAAGCCAGGTAGTTCTCTGCATGATTATTTCCGGTGACCGTAAGAAGCCGTCGGTAAGGGCCACCTATGTAGTGACTGAGTCGATTCCATGAAACGATAGCGCCCGATTCCGCAAGTTTGTTCAGGCGGGGAGCAAAGACTTCACTGAAGATCTCATCAGCACGCGCCTCCCTTGTCCGATCGCAAACTTCATACACTGAAACACTTACTTTTCCACGTTCAGCGTCAAGAGGACTGCCATCCATTTGTGCCCAGATATAATCGTCATGGGTTTCGCAGGCCTCTGCCCGCTCCTGCATTGCCTCCGCATTTTCTGCTGAATAAATTTCATTAAAAACGGACACCTGAGCTTCCAACGCTCCAGCCAGCGACTCCGAGGCATGAAACTGAGCCCGCCTCCAATTACCACCCGTCGAATGAGATAAGTATCCCCAGGACAATAACTCCCCATCTTCGACTTTTTGATCAAAAACCGGTTGTTCGTATGCATCAACAAGTCGATCCATATCCATTTGGCTGGATACATCGCAAGCATAATACGCAGCGTACAGGTACGCCCGTGGTTCTGCTCCCTGTGCAAAAGCCACTACCGGACCAACTATTCCAATGAAAAACCCGATCAAACCAACTCTTGTAATTTTGCTCATGCCACCGTTCATATATATCCCCTTATTACTTAGCGTTCTTTCTTATCTGCTTGTATGAGGCCAATTGGTCAATTTTTGGCTATTACTCCCTACCGGATCACTATAGCAAAGCGAATGACGACGGGTTTGCCATGCCTGCAGGACCAGGCAGACACCGCGCAGCAGCACAATGGCCGCTGTGAGCGTGTGTTTCATGAGAGATGCCTGTTCAGGAAGGCGGCGGTCTGGTGCCGCACCCGGTTAATGTCCTGACTGGAACGCGATACAAACGGAGAGCCGTCGAGACCCAATTCTGGCGGGCGCTTACTTCCGGGCAAGTTGCTCCAACACTGCACTTTCCAGGCTGCCGAGGCCACTGGCCTTGCCTATCGCAATGGCTTCATCGTCCGAGGCACCCTTCATGCTGGCACGTAACGCGAGCAGCGCGCCGACACGATTCGCCGATTTGCAGTGCAGCAGCACCGGTCCATCAATTTCCGCCATCACGGCATCGAGCGCCTCGGCGTTTTTGAACGTCACACCAGCTGCGCCGGCAACTTCGATCAGGTGATAGTCCATACCCAGAGTATCGACGGTACTTGCCTCATCCAGCCCCCGGTCTTCCGAGGCGCGCCGAAGATCGATGACGGCTACGTAACCCGCCTCTTTTGCCGCGCTCAGTAGCGATTCATCGGGCTGGCCCGTCGAAATGTACTGTTGCTCGGCCAGTATCTCCGGGGATGCCTGCAGATCTGCAATGCTGATCGCGATTACTTTCTCGTCGGCCACTGATGCACAACCAAGGAGCAGAATGGAAAGCGCAACCGCTGTAAGCCTCTTCATCGTGGACATGTCCGTTGAAATTGCAAGTTCAGGCTGAATCATGCGTCTTCTAAAACACCAGCCTAACCCGCATTAATACGTAAGTCCGCCTTGTTTGCAATATGCTTGCCGATCATGAACGACGACGTTGCGGCGGGAGACGGCGCATTCAGTACGTGAATGGAGCCAGGTGCCTCCTCGATGTAGAAATCGTCCACCAGGTTTCCGTCATGATCCACGGCTTGCGCACGCACACCGGCGCCCCCCGGTACGAGGTCATTCGAGGTGATATCCGGGACGAGTTTCTGCAGGCTCTTGACAAATACGCCTTTGCGAAGGGAACGGTTGATTTCGGATACCCCGGCACGAAAGTGCCGGCCCGCAAGGCGCCAGAACCCCGGATACGAAAGTGTTCCCCGGAACTCTGTCCAGCTAAAGTCCTTACGCGAATAGCCCTCCCGCATCGTCGCCAGCACGGCATTCGGGCCGGCTTCAACATCACCATTTACGCGCGGCGTCAGGTGAACATCGAGGAACGGCAATGACGGGTCCGGCACCGGGTAAACCAGCCCGTTCACGAGGCGGCGACTTTCTTCCCTGAGCAGGTAGTACTCGCCTCTAAAAGGAATGATCCGGACCTCTGGTGTCACGCCCATATTTATTGCGACGAGATCGGCCTGGAGCCCGGCGCAATTGATGACGAGATTCGTATCGACGTCTACATTGCTGGTCACTACACGATGTCTCCCGTCCTCCTCGCAGGACGCGATGAATTCAGTGTCTAGCAGGAGCTTGCCACTGGCCTTTTCGAATATTGCAGCGTAAACCGCAGCAATCTTGCGATAATCGACGACTGCGGAATTGGGTGCGTGCAGGGCCTTAACACCTGTGACATTCGGCTCAACTTCGTGGAGCTCTCTAACGGACAACAACCTGAGGCCAGGTACGCCATTGGCGGTACCGCGCTCATACAGGTGCTCGAGTCGATCTGCCTCGTCGTCATCAGTAGCAACAATGACCTTGCCACATCGTTTCAGCGGCAAATTGAACTTCTGACACAACCCGGCCAGCATCTGGTTGCCTTCAAGGCAAAACTTCGCCTTGAGCGAACCGGGTTCGTAGTAAATACCGGCATGCAACACACCGGAATTGTGGCCGGACTGCTGATCGGAGACCTTGCCGCCCTTTTCTATTACCGTGACGGTCAATTCAGGCCGAATGTTCTTTAAATGCATCGCGGTCGACAGACCAATGAGTCCGCCGCCAATGATTAGCACATCGGTATTGATGGTAGGCATCCTTTACGACCCTGTCGCAACTCCGGGCACTATCGCTGCGCTGATTATCGTCGCTCTTAATTTTCGATACCAGCGACAGGTTGTATTCGACGCGCGTCGTATCTAACCTGCTCAAATGACACATACAGACAACAACCGAAACCGGCGATACGACGTTATCGTCTGGGGCGCCACCGGCTTTACCGGCCGCCTGGTGGTAGAGTACCTGGCATCCCGTTATCGGCCTAGCGACTTACTTCGCTGGGCGATCGGCGGACGCAATCGGGACAAGCTAGACTCGCTCGCAAAGGATCTGGGACTGACTGGCGATGGACCGGACCTCATCGTTGCCGATAGCCATGATGCGCAGGCAATGCAGGATCTAGCCCGCAGCACCCGCGTCGTGCTGACGACGGTCGGACCGTATGCCCACTATGGCAGTGAACTGGTCGCCGCCTGTGTCGCCACAGGAACCCACTATTGCGATCTCTGCGGCGAATCACAGTGGATACGCAAGATGATCGATCGTCATCACGCTGCGGCAATAGACAGTGGCGCAAAAATCGTCATGTGTTGCGGATTCGATTCCATCCCCTCCGACATGGGCGTTTATGCCATGCAACGAAGGGCATCGAGTGAATACAAACAGCAATGTAAACGCATCACGCTGCTGGTGCGAGCGATGCGAGGGGGTGCCAGCGGTGGAACGCTGGCCAGTTTAATGAACGCCATCGATGAGGCACGTGCCGACCGGAACGTTGCTCGCATGATCCGCGATCCATACGGACTGAATCCGGAAGACGAGCGTAACGGGCCGGATGGTTACGACCAGCAAGGCACGCGCTTTGACGATGATGCGCAGACCTGGACCGCCCCCTTCATCATGGCCGGCATCAACACGCGCGTCGTACGCAGGAGCAATGCATTGTCTGGTTATGCCTACGGCAGAGACTTTCGTTACCGCGAAGCGTCTATTGCCGGAAAAGGGGTCGGCGGACGAATCAAGGCGACGTTGATGGGCCTAGGTCTGAGCATTTTCATCGTCATGGCAGCGATTCCTTTTACGCGCCGGCATCTGTTGCAACGTTTCTCGCCGAAGCCTGGCGAAGGTCCATCCGCAAGTGAACGGGCAAACGGTTTTTTCAAACTTCTAATGGTCGGCCGATTACCGGACGGTACGCTCCTCAGTCAAACGGTAACTGGAGATCGTGATCCTGGCTATGGCTCGACCAGCAAGATGCTGGCGGAAAGTGCCGTTTGTCTCGCGAAGGATAAGCTCAACGACAGCGCCGGCTGCCTGACCCCGTCCATTGCGATGGGCGATGCGCTCCTCGACCGGTTACAGCAAAACGCTGGGCTGACAGTCGAACTAGAATGACCGAATTATCCGTGAGAGAGGACTCCACGCTGGCCTATCTGACTCTCAAGCCAGAGCAGATACTAGCAACGCTCGAGGATCTGGGTTTTCATTGCGATGGCAGATTTCTGACGCTTAACAGCTACGAGAATCGCGTCTACCAGGTGGGCATCGAAGACGGATTGCCAGTGGTCGCTAAATTTTATCGGCCGGGCCGCTGGACCGACGATGCGATCTTGGAAGAGCACTCATTCAGTGCCGAATTGGCCGCCCTGGACATCCCTGTCGTCGCCCCACTCATGAGCAATGGCAACACCTTGCATCACACCGGACCGTTCCGCGTGTCGGTTTCGCCGTGCAAAGGAGGACGATCGCCTGACCTAGACAACCGCGACCTCATGCGCCAGCTTGGACGGCTGATTGCCCGCATCCACCTTGCAGGAGAAGCCAGTGATTTCAAACACCGACCCACGCTCGATATCGATTCCTATGGATACCGATCGGCCGACTACCTGCTCGACAATCGGTTCATTCCGGCAGAGATGACCGAAGTGTATGAGAGCATCGTCGAACATCTCTTTGACGAGATCGAGAATTCATTCGGACGGGCGGCAGGGATCCGTAATATTCGTCTTCACGGAGACTTTCATCCGGGCAACGTACTCGTCAATGAAGATCAATTACATATTGTCGATCTCGATGACATACGGACCGGCCTCGCAGTACAGGATATCTGGATGTTCCTATCCGGCGATCGACACGAGCAAACGCCGCAACTCGAAAACCTGCTCGAGGGATACACAGAATTCCGTTCATTAGATGCGCGGGAACTGCACGTCATCGAAGCGCTTCGTTCCTTGCGAATCCTGCACTACGCAGCATGGATTGCGCGACGTTGGGAAGACCCCGCGTTTAAAACGGCATTTCCCTGGTTTGACAGCCGCCGCTACTGGGACGATCACATTCTGAGCCTGCGCGAGCAGGTAGCACTGATGCAGGAAGCCCCTCTCGCCTGGACCGGCTGAACGTTTATCGGAACTGAATCATCTTGTAACAATTGCGCACTATCATGGTAGAAAACATGTGCGCGGATATGTTTTCTACTTTTCTTTTCAGTATGTTAGAGCCTGCTTTGTCGAAGCGCAATGAGGCGGACCGTTGCCGGAGCTAGTTGCACTGCTATGCGGCGCAGTCTAAAGTCAGTGACAATAGGATGGCCGATCAAGAATAGAACTAAGCGCGGCGCTTTGGCTCTGATAGGCGAATATACGAGCGCCAGAATATCCTTCCCGGAAACATTCGATTTGAAGTCTCGCACGCAAATAATTGCATTAACAGTCTCGACAGCGGTGTGGCTCGCCGGATGCGGTGGCGCCGCAGTACAACTCCATAATCCAACAATTCCGGAACCGCTTATCAACCAGTTACCGCTCAAAGTCGCTGCCCGATATCCGGACGTGTTCGACAAGTTCACTCATGAAGAACAGGTCATCGGCAAAGACAAATGGTCAATCGACTTGGGTCAGTCCAACCGGTTGTTATTCACCCAACTCTTTGGATCCATGTTCACCGAGTTCTCGGTGATCGATGCCGCAACCGATGCTCGCGACCTCGATATCGATGCACTGATCGAACCGAGCATCGACGCGTTCGAGTTTTCGGTCCCGAACCAAAGTCAGACGGATGACTTTGCCGTCTGGATTCGTTATCGCATCAAAATCTTTGACAAGGAAGGTATCCAGATCGCCAACTGGCCGATTGCGGCCTATGGTAAAAGCCTCTCGACAACCTTTGGTGGAGACGCGGCGCTACAACGGGCCGCCGAACTCGCCATGCGCGACGCAGCGGCGCTGATTATCCTGCAGATGGACAAGGCGACGGGGATCAGCAAGTTAAGTGCCGCACAGGAACAGCAATCCCCGGAACCCCCGACGACCGTTCCGGCTAAAATGGACCTGCAATCGACGACTGCGGAGGCCATTCCCGATGAATCGCACTGAGAGAATCACAGCTGCCATTGGATGCCTGTTTGTGGGTGCTGCTTTGAGCGGTTGCGTGACACAGCGAGTCGAGAACGTTCGCGAAGGCGCAACGGGACTCAAGGAAGGCGAAGGTATCGTGATCATGGCGAAGAGCTATCATCTCGGGAACGAAACCGAAGCCAAGTTCATCAACTGCGTTGGCAATTCGGTTAGCCGCGGGTCGCAAAAGTTACGCGTCATCCCCAATAATGAATTTGTGGATGCATTGTTTCCTTGGTTCGAGCCTAGGACAGCACCGGCGGAGACCAAGGGGTTACCAACCCTGATGTCACGGCCAGGCGTGACTGAAAAGATCAAGGAAAAAGGCGTTCGATACGTCGTCTGGCTGGATGGTGACACAGACAAGGTTGCCGGCGGGGGCAGCATGTCCTGCGCAGCGGGTCCGGGCGGTGGCGGTTGCTTCGGCTTTGCCTGGTGGCAAAACGACTCGAATTATCAGGCGTCGGTCTGGGATCTGGCAGGTCTTGAAGATGCCGGAACCGTTAGCGCCGATGTCAGTGGAACGTCTTTCCTACCAGCAATCGTTGTACCGATTCCATTGATCGCTCGCACGCAGAGCAAGGCCTGCAATGCACTGGCCGATCAGCTCAAGCTGTTCATTGTTTCAGAAGAAGAAGCCTGAGCGAATTGTTCAGAGACGCGCTGCCCGCTCAAAAGTCTGACGGCAGAGAACTAAGCCATTGTCCGTCCTTGTGTCATAAAAAATCGACATGATACGAAGATGGTCGGCGACAGGCAGGAATCCTCCGTCGGGCTAAAACGTCCTAACGATTTGACAAAACACGGGTTTTTCTCGTTCCGAGCTATGGAAAGTTGACGGGTCGGCAGATATTATTTGCCGATGACTAATAAGAAAAAAAATATAAAAAGATTAGTCAAAACAGTGGATCAAACGTCGCTCGCCCCGCTTGAGACGATTCCCACATTGAGCCATGCGGTATCCGGTGCTCTAGATGCTGAGCTGGAGAAATTGTGTAAAGGCAATGCACGCTTCGAATCCTACGCGGATGCACTTTGCATCAAGTTGCAGGACCGAATCGAAACGCCCCGCGATTCGACCGAAATTCGCCAGAAGATCGAGTCAAACCTAGTAATCGCCAACCAGATGATCACGGAGCTGACGGCAAAGCTGACGAGCGAGCAGGCATTCAATCGGAAACTGCAGGAAACCAATGAGACACTGCGTGCACATTACGAGCGTAAGACACGGCAGATACAGTTTGAGCTGGGCGCCGCCCAGCAAACAATAGCCGACCAAGATTTAATAAGTCAGGAGCTCGCATCGGACTTGATCGACAATCAGGGATACCGGCAGGCACTCGAAACGCACCTGGGTGACCTGGAAAAAGAGAACGCCCGAAAGATTAAGCAACTCGAGAAAAAACTGGCTGATGCAGAGGCGACGTCCGGCGAACATGAGTACAAGCTACGAGCCAAAGACGGCACGATTGCGAATCTGATGCAGGAGCTCGCCAACCAAAGCAGTAAATTGACCGTCGCGGGCGAACTCGAAAGCGCATTACAGAAATTCGATGGGCATCTTCCGCAGAAATCTAGGGTGCCGCGCAAGGACGAACGCGTGACCCGACAACTCATCGGAAGCACCGATGGTCATGAATTGCGCTTCCCGCTATTCCGTAAACGTCTCTCGATTGGACGCACCGAACACAACGACATACAGCTCGACCGACGATTCGTAAGCCGGCGACATGCCGTGGTCACCACCGATGACAGTGCAACCCGCATCATCGACTGGGGAAGCCGGAACGGTGTCTATGTCAACGCAAAGAGAATTACCGAAAAAATTTTGGAATCCGGGGACATCATCACGATCGGGCTCACCCACCTCCGCTACGAGGAACGGGCCAAGAGCTGACAGCAGGCTTGACTGCAAAAAACCCAAACGTATGGTCCGCCTTGACCTGTGCACCGCCATGATCAAGGATTACCGCTCACGCCTAGATCGCCCTATCTGAACAAGATGACTGATAACTGGAAATTAATTGCAAGACGGGAGTCTGTGCTCTTTCTCTGGATCCTGCTGGGCGGCCTGATCCTGCTGCCTGTGGCCGTTTACATCGTTGGCCGGCTGATCTTCGGCGAGTACGGCGGAACGGGATTTATGGCCTTCTACGGCATGTTGTACAGCGAATTGCTGAGCGGCGCCCCGTCGGTCTGGTTCCTTGTTCTGTCTCCCTACCTGATCTGGCAGCTTCTCAGACTGACTTTGCGCGCATTCAAGATCGCCAGCGGTCGTTAACAAGACGAGCGGACGCGAGCAATACGGTGCCGAAAAAAACGCAATACTTATTACCTTTTTCCTTTTATTATTAATGTAGTTAGTAAATTTAACTAGAAGTTAAGTTAAAGAGAGCGCATCATTTAGCGCATTCGTTCGTGTACGCGCAAGACGCGCACCAAGACCAACATGAAATCGATCGGAACGAATCAATGGCACGCATCGTCAACTGGCTGAACACGAAACTAGGCATGGATGAGCCAGCGGAACTGTCATGGCCTTCCCGCAAACACGTCCGACCGAGGCCTCGCCCGACGTCCGAGAAGCCGGCGGCGCCTGCAATGACGAAATCAGAGCCGGTTTATTTCGCGGCTGATGTCAGCGGCAAAATTATCGACGGTGGCCCGGGCAAGAACGTCCTGATGCGTAATAAATATGTCCGCGAAGATCCCGGGACGCACGAGATACTGAAAATCCTCGACGACTCGATTCGGGAAAGCGACGAGGAAATTGGTGCAGACCCCTATAATTCCTGCCGTTTGGACCGTTCCAGATCCTGAAGCTCGTTTCGAGCCCATAATCGCCGAAATTGCCAAATTCGCCCTTGATTGAAGGGCTTATGCCATCTAGCCTAGCGAATCTAACTGGGGTAACTGGACGACCGGAAAAGCTGACGATGGAGAGCCCTTTGAGACACAATATGACCGGCAACTGGGGAAGGATACTCGCAGGCGTACTGGTGATTGGGTTGATTCCTATCACCGCGCCGCTACTAGCCGACACGGGAACTGATGAGCTCGCGCCTGTAGCACGGCATGAAAAGATCGGCCAGCTGGTCACTGAATTCATTCAGAAGTCTCACTACCGCCACGCATCTGTCGATGACAATCTTTCTTCACTCGTCCTAGATCGCTACATCGAAGCACTGGACAGCAATCGCGTGTATCTACTGGCGTCTGATGTTGCCGCCTTCGAACAGTATCGTTATCAGCTCGATAACATGGTTCGCTCCGAACCGTTGAATCCGGTCTTTGATATGTTTGACGTCTACCGCACCCGGGTTCGCGAGCGACTCGAGTACGCCTTAAAGCAGATCGAAAAAGAACCTGACTTCACCGTTGACGAGGCGTACCTTTTTGATCGCGAGGAGCTGCCATGGGCCACGACGTCCGCGGAACTGGACGAAATCTGGCGCAAGCGGGTCAAGAACGACGCGTTGAGTCTTGCGCTGACGGAAAAGGAATGGCCCGAGATCCAGGAGGTTCTAGAAAAACGCTATTCCCGGTTCCTTAAACGAATGGACCAGGTCAAGGGCGACGACGTATTCGAAACGTTCATGAATGCATTTGCCCATACCCTGGATCCGCATTCCAGCTACCTGAGTCCCCGGAATTCCGAGGAATACCGAATTCAGATGAGCCTGTCTTATTTCGGTATCGGCGCATCACTGCAGACCGAAGACGATTACGTCATGATCATCAACATCATTCCGGGCGGACCGGCAGCGATCGATGGCAGCTTGCAGCCAAAAGATAAGATTACCGCGGTCGCACAGGGTGAAGACGGCGAAATGGTTGACGTCATCGGCTGGCGACTGGACGACGTCGTGCAGTTAATCCGCGGACCCGCCGAAACAGTCGTGCGCCTCCAGGTGATGCCAGCGGGTGCACTACCGGGTGCGGAAGAAAAGATCATCAGCTTGACGCGTAACCAGGTAAAACTCGAGGAACAGGCGGCCAAGAGTGAGATTATCAGCATTCCTCGCGACGGCCGGGACTGGTCGATCGGTGTCATCGAAGTTCCGAGCTTTTATCGCGACTATAGTGCACTAAGCAATGGAGACAAGGACTACAAGAGCACCACCAAGGATGTAAAAAGACTCATTGGTGAACTCGAATCGCAAGGAATTGATGGACTAATCATCGATTTGCGCAACAACGGCGGCGGACACCTCACGGAAGCCACGGCACTGTCCGGCCTCTTCATCGATAACGGGCCCGTCGTTCAACTCCGTAACTCCAATGGCAGAATCAGTAGACTGGATGACCCAGACCCTGTGCCACGAGTGGCATTCAACGGCCCGCTTGCGGTTCTGGTCATTCGTTACAGTGCCTCGGCCTCCGAAATTTTTGCGGCAGCAATTCAGGATTACGCGCGTGGTGTCATTATAGGGCAACAGACCTTTGGTAAGGGTACAGTGCAAAACCTCTACTCTCTGGACCAGTATGTTCGCCGTCCCGATGATGAAGGTCTCGGCCAGCTGACGCTGACCATTGGCAAATATTACCGGGTGACCGGTGAAAGCACTCAGCATCGGGGTGTTGATCCCGACATCGCGTTGCCATCGCATATCGACGCGACCGTTGTTGGCGAGAGCGTACGCGACAGCGCACTGCCGTGGGACACGATTCGCACAACCAAATTCCGTGCAGGCGATCCGCTGGACCATACGATCACGTCACTGACGGCAAATCATGCATCCCGCTCGAAGGACGACCCGGACTTTAAGTACCTCCTGGATGGGATTCGTAACGCAGAAGAAGCGAGAGCGAGAACCACGATGTCGCTAAATAAGGAAGCCAGACTCGCCGAGCGAGCCTCAAACCTCGAAAAAAGTCTGGAACGTGAAAATATTCGACGTGCTGCGTTGCAGCTTGAGCCGCTGGAATCTATCGAAGCACTGGAGTCGCTCGAGGCACCGGATATCCATCTCGATCAAGCGGTATCCATAATCACTGACCTCGCAATCATTCGTGAAGTCGAGGCAGTGCCGACGCAGACAGCGCAATACATCGAATAGGCCTTACCGGCCAGGGGTTGCTAGCCCCAATCTAAGCGTTATATAGAAGAATGACACGAATAGAACAGTCCCATAGGAAAGTCACCGTGGATTCAAAAAAAACGTCGGGAAAAAATCAGAGTCAGGCGCACTGCACTTCTAGTCGCACTTGCGCTCACAGCGAGCTGGAGCGGCAGATGTAGTATCGCATCGATATCTGAACTCGTTACCGCTGATCAGCGGCTAAAAACGCTCCAAATTCCCCAGTAATTCTCACCTGCAATATTCAGGTCTTTTTCGCCAACCCGGCCATTCGCGTCAATCCGAATGAGCGATGCCACGGACTCGGGTGCCGGTACCACGTCGTCATTACCGGAAAACTTTGCGCGCTCACCAAGCATCATCGCGCGCTTTTTCACCAGATCGGCGGATTCCGTCACCTGCTCCAGACGTTCGATACTCTTGTGAATACGTTCGATAATCTGCTGGCATTCGTAGTGCGTACCATAGTTGATTGCTCCGGCACCCTTCTCGGTTGATTCCTTGACGAGTCCGGCGATACCGGCTTTGTCGAACTGAATATAGAGCTGCTGTGCAAAGGCAATAATGAACAGGTTGATGGAACGCTTGGTAGCGATATCCAGTCCCTGATGGTCAGGCGGCTTGCGATTCATCAGTTCTTCGAGATTGTTGTGCAGCAACTGAGCCTCCTGAACGGTGACTTCGAGCTGCGTCGCAAGACTGTCGATATGTTTCATTGCGGACCGACCGCGAAACAAACGCGTAAAGGCATTCATTGACGTCAGGCGTCGCTGCTCTGACTGAAGCTGATCTTCAAGTTGCTGAACGAGGTCCCTCTTCAGAACAATCTGCTCCTTAACTGCCTGTGCCTCAACCTTGCACTCTTCGTTCCAGTCGACGAGCAAGCTCTTGCGCTTCTTCTGCTCTCGCTGTTGTTTCAGCTTCTCGGCGAAACGCGCCAACTTACGTTCACTCTTTTTGCCAAGGCCTCGTAACTGGTAGAACACGACGACATTGTGTGCCCAATCAGGGTCGGCGAGAAGGTGTTCGAGATGATCCACTTTCTGCTGGATTCGCGCTGTTTTACCTTCCTGCTCCTTGATCCGGTCTTGCAGGCGATACCGCTCCTTTCGCATGCCAGCGAACTCTTTTTTTAGTTCGGCACGGTTCCAATACAGCTCCATTAATTTGTCGCTGTCTTCGGTCTTTTCCTCCGAATTACCGAAAATTGCAGTCAGGCTGGACACTCGTCACCTCTTTAACATAATTCGATTACAAGGGAATATGTGTAATGAGACGACGAATAATGACAAGAATACCGCGCTCAATCCTTGATTGAATCGACAGTTTCGAAACTATCAGTGGCCTAGGCAATGGGCCGCGCGGGTGATTACCGTTCGAGAATCAGGTGCCCGTGGTCCATCAGGAAATCGAGCCACTTGTTGAGCACAATGTTCCGCTGCCAGCGCTTGTCGAGTTCATGACGGTGGGCACGCCGTAGGCGCCGAAGCTCCGCGTGACGATGATCTCCACCAAATCGCATGGCTTCGGCCAATTTACCGTCCAGGTATACCCGTATTCGGATGTCCGGATCAGCAATTCGTAACCCCTCCTCGACAAAGAAGTATGACAGCGAAAACGTAATCGTATACCGGCTTCGCTCGAGGATCTCAAGGTGAAGATCGCAGTCACCCGCAACTCGTGATCGGTAGTAGCCGTCAAGACGATTGAGATCGGGTATGAGCTGTTGCAGCCTGAGATAGTTACTTTCGTACAGCGCCATCAGGCCGACAAAGCTCCTGGGCTTTGCAATCGCCTGTGGTACCAGTAGGCCATCCTGCAACATCATTCGAATATAGCACATCGATCCAGCCTGACCTGGCATGCAAATTTGGTTCCAATTTTGAATTTTCCCGGAAAAAATCAGGGCCTGAAAGAAGACCGGGAAATATGTCGGCATTTGCGGCCAGGGACCGTCAGATCATCCGGACCTTGCACGTTGGCTGCTCGGCGAAGGTATCGAAAGCATGTCCCTGAACCCGGACAGCGTGATAGAGACTTGGTTGTTCCTGGCCGGCGAAACGGTGTAGCCAGGCTTACGCCCCTCCCCTAGAAACGGTCATATCGAGAACGCCGCTGGAATTTCATTCGCGGCAACACCAATCCCAGCAGAACGCCGACAATCAGGACGGCAGAACCGGTGATGAACCAGTTCCTGTTTGACTGACTGGCAAGGCGATCCTTCTCCTGCTCCAGCACACTGATTCGGATCTCTGCATCCGTGAGTTTCTGTTGCAGTTCCTGGTTCTGACGATCAATCGCCAGCGTGTTAGCCGCCCTGGAGGAGATGTCTTGCAACTGACCCTGCAACTCGGCATTGTCGCCTTCGAGCCCTCGAATCATCCGGTTCGCCGCATCGTACTCGTTCCGAATGGCCCCGAGCTGAGCGTCCATCGACGCGCCCTCCTCGTTAGCATCGATCAGTTGCCGGGACAGCGTCTCGAGCTGTTCTCGTGCCGAGGGCTCGCCCATCAGGTAGCGGGTCAAAACCCACCCTTCAGTACCACCGCCCGTACGAACACGCGTGTAACCCGATTCCGGAACCTCTTCCAGGATCTGAAGTTGCGTCCCGCTCGGCACCATGAGTTCGATGGTGTTGCTCATGCTGGGGCCGGTGCGCAGCGTGACTTCGAATTCGTCACTGACCCACGCCGACTGTGCCGATGCTGCAGCCGCGACAAACATTGCAGCGACAAGTAACAGAGAAGAAACGAGACTGAATTTCATGGCGTCAATTTGCGCAAACAGGTCGCCGCACTATATGCCAAGCCTCCATGACAAACCAGTGATTCGGCCCATGCTGAGTATATCGTCACCAAAGTGCGACACGAGTCTCCCTATGGTGGCAGCGAACCAAGTTTGTGGACGTTTTCTTCCCAGTTCTGGCCGTCAAAAGGTGTCAGGGCTACACTGTCGACACTTGTTCCGTCTATGCAGCGGCCATTGACGCTGATTCCCTCCGGATGAGAGCGAGGTATGTAGAAAGACTTGGTACCACATTGGCGGCAAAAATAGTGCCTGGCGACACCCGTGTTGAATTGGTAGCAGGATAGTGCATCTTCACCCTGCAATAGCCGAAATGCCGAGCGGGGTACTTTCAGGTGCTGGTAACCACACATTCGGCATATACTGCAATTGCATTCACTGAGTTCCAGGTTTGCAGGCGCATCCACTTCAAAACGGACATTCCCGCAATGACAGCCGCCTTTATGCACAACCATTATTCATTCCCCAGCCTCTGCCATACAACGAACATGTTATTCGCCGGCATGGCATACCGACGAACCTGGGATAAGCCATTGCTCGCCCCAAGTCGATTCAGATCGGCGAGATCTCGGATGCCCATCGCTAGATCCTGGGCGCGCAACGATTGATCGAAATCACGATTGCTGTCGCTCGTGAACGCCCCGTCGACATTAAAAGGCCCGTACAGAAAGAATAGTCCATCGCCTGGCAGCAAGGATCCGACCAGGGCAAACATGCGCTCTACCGCCTCAGTGCTCATGATGTGCGCCGTGTTGGCCGAAAACATGACATCGTAGTGAGCACTGATGTCCAGTGGTGTCATAACATCCAGCTCAATTGGCGGAAGCACGTTACTCAATCCAGAAGACGAAACCCAGGCATCGATACCCTCATGGTGCTGCCGCCGATCGCTGGTTTGCCAAGTGACTCCAGGCATTGCCGATCCAAAATGAACGGCATGTTGTCCGGTACCCGATCCAATTTCCAGCACCGATGCGCCGTGGCTTATCTCCTGCTGCAACACCTCGAGTATTGCTTCACGATTGCGCCGCGCTGCCGGTGCGTCTGGCCTCTCGTTCATCTCTTGGCAGGTAAGTCACTGATCGAAATAAGGTTCTTCCTATACCAGATCAACTCGTGGATGGAATCGCGGATATCTTCGAGAGCCCGGTGAGAGGATTCCTTGTTAAATCCGTCAGCTACGTGCGGCGCCCAACGTTGCGCCAGGATCTTCAACGTACTGACATCGAGATTGCGATAATGAAAATATGCCTCAAGGTCCGGCATCAGTCGCGCAAGAAATCGCCGGTCCTGGCAAATGCTGTTGCCGCACATCGGGGACATGCCCGCATTGACGTACTGACGTAGAAACTTGAGCGTCAAGATCTCAGCCTCCCGCGTCGACATACGGCTTTCCAGGACCCGCTGTGTCAGTCCGGATTCACCATGCTGACGCGTATTCCATTCATCCATGGCATCCATGACCGACTTGTCCATTCGAATGACGATCTCCGGCCCTGACGCAAGCTCATTGAGGTTTTCGTCGGTAACGATCGTCGCAATTTCGATGATGTGATCGGTCTGCGCATCCAATCCGATCATTTCGAGGTCGATCCAGATCAGGTTGGTTGCCCGAGAATCTGTCGCTGTATTGCCATTCATTCACATGCCGCGTTTTGCCTATTCGGCACGTAGTGTAGCAAGGCCCGGGGATGCAAGCAGGTCATGTGGTCGGCATACTGCAACAAATGGAGACAGTCCAAACATGAACGCAAGAGAGACCCGCACGGCGCAGGTCATCGCAACCTATAGCCGCAGGATGCGTCTGGCCCTCGAAGGCGCCAGTGTCGTCGATGCAAAGATCAGGGGTAAGAGGCTGCGGCCGGTCTGCGGGGATCAAGTATTTGCCGAGCCGATAGACGGTGAAACGGAGTGGCTGATTACCGGTATCCAGGACCGCAGAAACGAGTTGACCCGGCCGGACAGCCGCGGTCGCAGAGAGGTCCTCGCTGCAAACCTGGATTGTGTTGTCGTGATGGCAGCAGCTGAACCCGTGCCAGACTGGTACGTCGTCGATCGCTATATTGCCGCCGCAGAAAACATGCGGATCGATGCATTGATCGCGTTCAACAAGATCGACTTGCCAGAGGATAAGGAGGACAAGGAGGACAGCCAGCGGACTTTGGCCGAATATCGTTCCGCGGGACATGCCGTCATTCCTTGCAGCGCTGAAACCAGGGACGGTTTAGACTCACTGCAACAGGCGCTGACCGAACGGTTGGCAATAATCGTTGGGCAGTCGGGCGTTGGTAAGTCCAGCGTTATCAATCGAATCGTTCACGATGCCGGCCAAAAAGTCGGCGCCCTGTCTTCAGCATCGCGCGAAGGACGCCATACAACCGTCAACTCCATCATGCTGAAATTGTCCAATGGTAGTCGGGTCATCGACTCACCAGGCGTGCGGGACTACGCACCCGCGATTGAAAAAGAAGAGGAAGCCATCGTCGGCTTTCGTGAGATTGCGCGTGCAGGTGAAGACTGCCGATTTGCCAATTGTCGCCACCTGCGCGAGCCTGATTGTGCCGTCAAAGCCGCAGTGGATGCAGCTGACATTAGCGCGCGACGCTACGAGAGCTACAAGCGACTGATGGTGATGACCCGGGATCTCGCTGAACGGCGACGTTAGCGGTCAGCCAGGTGGCCAACCGAGATCGCGCCCACCCAGAACGTGCAGGTGAATGTGAAACACGGCTTGACCAGCAGCTGCATTACAGTTCATCACCACGCGATAACCTGCCTCTGCAACTCCCTCCGCTGCTGCAATTTCCTTTGCCGCCCAATAGAGGTTGCCAACGGTTTCGGCATCGGCAGCCTCAAGATTATTGATGGTCGCGATATGTTGCCGGGGTATAACCAGCACATGGGTCGGTGCCTGCGGATTGATGTCCCGGAAGGCAACGACGTTATCGTTCTCATAAACGATGTCGGCCGGAATGTCTCCCGTGACGATTTTGCAAAACAGGCAGTCCGGATCAGTCATTATCGGTTCCTAACAATATAAATCGACGACGCGACGCCCGAAGAAAGCATGCGACAGCGTTCCGCCGTCAACATATTCGAGCTCACCCCCCAGGGGGACACCATGAGCAATCCGACTTGCTTCGATGTCATGTTTACCGGCCAGGTTTGACAGAAAGTGCGCGGTTGCATCACCTTCGACGGTCGGATTGGTTGCAATGATCAACTCACGAACCTTCCCCTCGCCTAGCCGCTCATCCAGCAATTCGATGCCGAGCTCACCGGGACCAATGCCGTCAAGTGGCGACAGGTGGCCCATCAACACGAAATAGAAGCCTCGGTAGCCGGTCGCATCCTCTACAGCCATGACGTCCGCCGGTGACTCCACCACGCAGAGCTGGCTTTCATCGCGACCCGGGGCCGAGCAAATAGTGCACAACTCATGTTCGGTCAGCATGCGGCATCGCGAACACTGGCCTATACCCGCAACCGCATCAGCAAGCGCTTTGGAGAGCTCACCTGCACCACCGCGGTCTCGCTCCAGTAAATGAAACGCGATACGTTGCGCCGATTTTCGGCCGACGCCCGGCATACAGCGAAGCGTCTCGATCAGGCGCAATAATAACGGCGAGTAGGACATAGCAGGCAGCAACAGTTCAAAACGGTAACTTCATCCCAGGCGGCAGGTTCAGGCCTGCTGCCATTCCGGAAAACTTCTCCTGAACGGTCTGTTCAACCTTCCGGACCGCATCGTTAAACGCGGCAATGATCAGGTCCTCGAGCATCTCCTTGTCGTCACCCACCAGCGAGTCGTCAATTTCCAGACCGCGCACTTCATGTTTGCAGGTCATGGTGATCTTGACGATACCTGCGCCAGATTCGCCAATCACCGTCAGGCTAGCCATTGCTTCCTGGGCCTTTTGCATATCGGCCTGCATCTGCTGAGCCTGCTTCATTAGTTGGCCAATACCACCTTTCATCCTCTTACTCCTAGTCCTAGCGCAATGTGCTGTTGATTTCTTACTTGTCGGACAGTGGTTCGACAGAATCCGCGACGAGTTCGGCGCCGAACATATCTTTGAGCGCTTGCACGTTGGGATCCGCTTCGAGACCTGCACGAGCGGCGTCAATTTCCTCGACTTCCATTCTCTTTTCGATCTGAACCGGCGTTTCTTTCTCTACCTCGCCAACGGCAATGTTGACTTTGAGCTTCTCGCCAAAATGTTTGGACAATGCTGCCGCAAGCTTTTGCTCCCGTTCCCGGGTCAGGTATGACTCGGACCGGCTGTCTAGGCTAAAATATACGGTATCGTCTTCCCTACGCAGGTAGGCGCAATTGCTGGCTAGCTGTCGGCTGACTGCCGTGAGATCCAGTCTGGGCAGAAGCTCGCGCCAAAAATCTGGCTCCTGCCAGGTCGCAGCCGAGGCAGGCACTTGAGTCGCGGGCGACTCCACCTTGCTCGCAACCGGAACAGCAGACAGCCGGGTCGCAGACTTTTCCTTGACCTCAGTTTGTTGCCGAACCGTCCCGCCTGGCCGGAATGCCAGCATACGAAGCAAGGTCATTTCTACACCACTACGAGGATCGGGAGCAAGGTAAAGATCCCGCCGCCCCGTCACAGCAATCTGGTAAAAAAGCTGAACATCTTCCTGGCCGATACTGTCAGCCAGTTTTGCAATCTCGGCGTCATCCCAAGGACCCTCACTTTCGAAGGAACCCACAACCTGGAATACAGCGATGCGCTGCATCATCCGGGCAAGGTCATCCAGAAGGCGTGCGTAATCCGGGAACTGTTCATCCAGTTCACCAACAACGCTCATCATTCCCCCTGCGTCACCATCGGCCAGCAGGTGCAAAAGCCTCGAAACATGCTGCTGATCAATCGTGCCCAACATTTCAGCAACGGGACTTTCGGCAACTTCACCGCCACAGAATGCAATAGCCTGGTCGAGCAGGCTGAGCGCATCGCGCAGGCTGCCGTCCGCGGCCCGAGCGATCATCGCCAGCGCGGCCGGTTCAGCATTGACGGACTCCTCATTGCAGATCAATTCGAGCCGCTCGCGAATCAACGTAGGCGTCAATCGCTTCAGATTGAACTGTAGGCAGCGAGACAAGACTGTGACTGGCAATTTCTGTGGGTCCGTCGTAGCAAGAAGAAACTTGACATGCGACGGCGGCTCTTCGAGCGTCTTGAGAAGCGCATTGAAGGAGTTTTTCGACAGCATATGCACTTCGTCGATCAGGTAGACCTTAAATCGGCCCCGTGCGGGTGCATACTGGACGTTGTCCAGCAGATCGCGGGTATCGTCGACCTTGGTCTTCGAAGCCGCATCGACTTCAATCAGATCGACAAATCGACCTTCGTCGATTTCAGTACATGCCGCACACTCCCCGCAGGGCTCGGCAGTAATGCCTGTATCGCAATTGAGCGCCTTGGCGAGAATTCGTGCGATGGTGGTCTTGCCCACACCACGGGTACCGGCGAACAGGTAGGCATGGTGCAAGCGCTCGGTCTCAAGCG
The DNA here is from genome assembly GCA_029243005.1 of Woeseiaceae bacterium. Taxonomy (GTDB): domain Bacteria; phylum Pseudomonadota; class Gammaproteobacteria; order Steroidobacterales; family Woeseiaceae; genus SZUA-117. The sequence continues at coordinate 3,553 of JAQWSV010000304.1, read as the reverse complement.
CATTTGTCAGCGCCTTGAGCACATGTTCCTGCCCCACTGTTTCCGCGAAATTTCCGGGCCGCCACTTTCGGGCAAGTACAAGGTAACTCATTGAAATTCTGAAGACCGCTGTCATTTTTATGTCGTTGGACGAGACAGTGTACCAATGTGGCCAAAGGTCCACAGCCTCCCTTTGGAGTGGCCCGCGCCAGCCACTCCCCGGCACCCGGCGTCACCGCTGCCGCTGCTCCCTTCCGGGCCTGACGGGGTTTACGGGTGGCCGTCGCGGGGAGGCCGACGCGGACCGGCCGCGATTATCGCCCCTAACTCCAGACATTGCTATCCTCTCGAATTCCGCGACGCCCGGAAGCGATAACAAGGATCAGGAGATCAACATGTCTCGAACGCCCGAATTTACGACTGTCGACCCGTTCGACGGAATGACAGCGGCAAATCCAGGAATTCTGCGGAACCTCGTTGGCGGCCAGTGGGTCGATGGCGATGGCGATTATTACGACCTCATCGACCCAATGAACGGTGAGGTGTTTGTTCGCGAACCGACGACCAATGACCTGGGCCCATATCTCGATGGCCTAAAAAGTTGTCCAAAGTCGGGCATGCACAACCCGCTAAAAAACCCGGATCGCTATGTCTACTTGGGCGAGGTTTGCGCCCGCGCGGCTGCCTTGCTCGCCCAGCCCGACGTCGAAGCCTATTTTACGAAACTGACTCAACGGGTCATGCCGAAAAGCTGGAGCCAATGTCTGGGTGAAGTTGTCGTTACGCGCGTTTTTCTCGAAAACCTCGCCGGTGACGGCGTACGTTTTCTCGCCCGTGGATTCTCAAATCCGGGAAATCACAATGGCCAAGAATCCCGCGGTTATCGCTGGCCGTATGGACCGGTCGTCATTATCGCCCCCTTCAATTTCCCCCTGGAAATTCCGGCGTTGCAACTGATGGGCGCCCTCGCTATGGGCAATCGCCCCCTAGTGAAACCAGAAACCAAGGTCAGCGTCGTACTTGAGCAGTTCGTTCGCCTCCTGATTCATGCGGGACTCGACCCCAACGATCTTGACGTCATCCACTGTAAAGGGACGACGATGGGCCAATTCATCGAGTCCTCCAGGGAACACATTCGCCTCGTCCAGTTCACCGGTTCAAGTGGTGTTGCTGAGCATCTGTCAGAAGTGATGAACGGGGCAGTCCGAATCGAAGACGCGGGATTCGACTGGAAGGTCATCGGACCCGACTACGATCCTAGACTGCTGGATTACGTCGCGTGGCAATGCGATGAAGATGAATACAATGCGGCCGGGCAAAAGTGCTCCGCGCAAAGCATCGTGATCGCTCACGACAACTGGATCGACGGTCTGCTACCCAAACTTTCTGATCTCGCCGCCCGACGAAGCCTCGACGACCTGACGATTGGGCCAGTCCTGACCTGGACCAATGACCAGATACAGGTTCACATTGATTCGATTATGGCTATTCCCGGCGCGGAGCTCCTGTTCGGTGGCAAACCACTCGAGGATCATTCTATTCCTGACTGTTATGGCGCGATGGAAGCGACGGCCATTCGCGTTCCGATCGACGCCGCGGCAGGCGAGCACTTTGGCCTGGTCACAACAGAATTATTCGGTCCTTTTCAGGTCATCATCAGTTACGGCGATGACGAACTCGAAAAGGTACTCGACATGCTTGAACGCATGTCGCATCACCTGACTGCAGCCGTAGTCAGCCGCGACTTTGATTTCCAGAGTAAAGTCCTGGGCGCAACGGTAAACGGCACGACCTATTGTGGTATTCGTGCACGCACCACGGGCGCGCCGCAGAATCACTGGTTTGGCCCGGGCGGCGACCCACGTGGTGCAGGCATCGGTACCACAGAGGCCATTCACGTCACCTGGAGCCATCACCGGGAGGTCATCATGGACCAGGGTCCGATACCAGACGGGTGGGAAATCCCGCCGGTCACCTGATCGACTGCAACATGGACAGCAAACTGCCGGCGACAGGCACAACGATCTTTGCCGTGATGAGTACATTGGCGCAGGAGTGCGGCGCCATCAACATGTCACAAGGGTTTCCCAGCTTCGAGCCGCCGCAAGGACTGCTGGACCGCGTCAATCACTACTTGCAGAACAGTGCGAACCAGTACGCGCCGATGCAGGGCACGTCGGCGCTGCGCCATGCCGTCACCGACAAGCTCGCTGATCTCTATGGCCGCGAGGTCAACGCTGACACTGAGGTGACGGTGACCGATGGCGCGACGGAGGCGCTGTTTGCGGCCATACACGCGGTCGTTCATCCGGGTGATGAAGTTATCGTCCTCGATCCGGCCTACGACTCATACGAACCCGCGGTGACCCTCGCGGGCGGCAAAACGATCCATCTGCCTTTGATCGCGTCCGAAAGCAATCCGGACTTTCACATCGATTATGATCGATTGAAAGAGACGGTTACGTCGAAAACCCGACTGATCATTCTTAATTTTCCCCACAATCCGACAGGCGTCATCCTGTCACCATCCGAACTCGATACGCTCGCCGAGATCATTCGGGACACTAATGTTTATCTATTATCCGACGAAGTCTACGAACACATCGTATTTGATGGGCAACGTCACTGGAGTCTCGCCACGCATGACGAGCTCTGGGGGCGGTCGTTCGTCGTATCATCGTTCGGTAAGACCTACCATGCGACCGGCTGGAAGGTCGGCTATTGCGCAGCTCCTCCCGAACTTACGGCAGAGTTTCGCAAGATTCATCAGTGGGTCTGTTACACCGTCATTACACCCGTCCAACTGGCCATTGCGGATTTTATGAGCAGCACGCCCGAGCATCACAACGAGCTTCCAACCTTTTACCAGGAGAAACGGGACCGCTTTTGTGCACTCATCGCAGATTCCAGGTTCACCTTCCGTCCGGCGAAAGGGACGTTTTTCCAGATCCTAGATTACAGCGAAATCACGGATGAAGACGATGTTGAGTATTCCAAGAAACTGACTCGCGAGATTGGCGTTGCCTCGATTCCCGTTTCGGTATTCTGTGAGCAGGCGTTGGACGCACGTCTCCTCCGATTCTGTTTCGCGAAGGACAACGATATTCTTGAAGAAGCCGCCTCCCGACTATGTCAGCTCTAAACGTCACGATTATTCAGGCCAATCTCGCCTGGCATGATGCGGCGGCCAATCGCGCAATGTTTACCGACGTTATTGGCAACCTGGATGAAAAAAGCGATCTCATCGTTTTACCCGAGATGTTCACCACCGGTTTTTCGATGGATGCCCCGAGTCTCGCTGAACCGACGAACGGCGAGTCAGTTACCTGGATGCAGTCCATGGGGGCGCAGACCAATGCAGCTATTTGCGGCAGTCTGATCATTAGGGACGGTAACGATTACTACAATCGTTTCTTATGCGTTGATTCCAACGGCCTGGTCATCAGTTATGACAAGCGTCACCTCTTTCGTCTCGCCAATGAGCAGAATCACTATTCGCAGGGCCAGGATCGGATTATTTTCGAACTCAACGGATTCCGTATTTGCCCGATGGTCTGCTATGACCTGCGCTTCC
>JAQWSV010000014.1 GCA_029243005.1 Woeseiaceae bacterium | reverse complement strand
GGACGGCACGACGTATGACAACTCCTGCAAAGCACAGGCAGCTGACATAGACACCGTTACGTTGGGGGCTTGCAATGCACGCGCATGTCCGTCGATGTATGTGCCTGTGTGCGGCGCTGATGACGTAACCTATGGCAATGCCTGCATCGCGGAACGCGCCGGCGCACGCATTCAGCACGCTGGACTATGCGAAGCGCAGGGACAAAATTGTCCGCCCGACTACCTGCCTGTTTGTGGCCTTGATGGCGTGACTTACGATAACGATTGCCAGCTGAATAACGCAAACGTCCAGCTTGCTTACGCAGGGGCGTGCGTGGGGCAGTAACCTATTCTGGAGCCGCTCGCTCGGCTTTGATCTCCGCGATAATGGCGTCGATCTCGCTCAAAAAGGCCACGGTATATTCAACAATGCTCGCTTGGTTTGTCCGAGACGCGTCTTTCTGGATCCGGACATGCCGATGATCACCGAATGAATCGTGAGGTCCTTTGTGGCGCACAGGACAAGGTCTTGCGTGACCGTGTCTTTATCCGCATCGAATCGTTTACCGAGATTAAACGCACCCAGTTACTCGTCGAGCATCGGCGTCTTGCTCAATCAGGGATAGGTGTAACTGGACTGTATGCCGAGCGGTACACCAATGGTGTAGTAGATCAGCAGGAAAACTGTCCAGGTCGCGAGGAACCAAATTGAATATGGCAACATCATGGCGGCGAGTGTTCCGATTCCTGTATTTTTCACGTATCGCTGGCAATACACCACGACGAGGGGGAAGTACGGCATCAGCGGTGTGATGATGTTCGTGCTGGAGTCGCCGACACGATAAGCTGCTTGAGTCAGGTCTGGCGACACGCCCAGCGTCATCAGCATCGGCACGAAGATTGGCGCGAGCAAACCCCATTTGCCACTGGCTGAACCGATGAACAGGTTGATAAAGCCGGTGAGTATGACGATGCCAACGATTAGAATAGATGGATACTCCTCAAAGTTCTTCAATGCTTCGGCACCTTCGAGCGCGAGCAGCGTCCCGAGGTTAGAAGCGCCAAATGCATATACGAACTGTGCGATGAAGAACATGATGACGAGGTAATAGGCCATGCCGTGCATCGCCTTGGTCATGCCTTCGATGACATCCTTCATGCCTTTAAATGTGCCGGACACATAGCCATAGACGATGCCAGGGATCAGGAACAACAGGAAAATCAGGGCAACGATAGAGCGCATGATTGGTGCGCCAAAGCTTGCGAGTTTGCCATTGGCGTCACGCCAGGCAGAATCTGCCGGAATCAGTGACAAGGAGAGAATAACGATGCCAAGCAACATGACGGTCAGTGCCCAGCGCATACCCCTGCGCTCTTTGCGGCCGAGATCATGCATTTCCGGCAGGTCTTCCTCGTCGCCGTCGACCGCGAGGCTCTGGATGTGTGGTTCGACCACTTTTTCGGTAATCCACCAGCCAAGGGCGATGATCAGTGGCGCGGACGCCGTGGTGAAGAAGTAGTTATTCAATGTATTGACCTGGATGTTGGGGTCCAGGATTTGTGCGCCACCCTGCGTCAATCCCTGCAACAGCGGATCGAGCGCTGCCGGTACGAAGTTCGCCGAGAAGCCGCCCGATACACCGGCGAATGCTGCCGCGATGCCTGCCAGGGGGTGTCTCCCAGCGGCATAAAAGATTACACCTCCCAGCGGAATAACCAGGACATAACCTGCGTCGACTGCTGAATGACTGACGATACCCACGAGGATGACCATCGGCGTCAGCAGTTTTTCCGACGTAATGTTCAAAAGACCACGGATACCGGTCGTGATGAAACCAGAATGTTCGGCAACACCGATACCGAGCATCGCGACAAGGACCGTGCCCACCGGGCCGAAGGTCACAAAGGTATTCACCATGCCTGACAGGAAGGTTGTCATTGCACCGCCGGTCAGTTGGTTGATGATGACGATCGGCTCGCCGGAACGGGGGTCGACCACGCTGAACGTGATATATGACAACAGCCACGACAGCAGCCAGACAATAAACAGCATCGCGATAAACAGAACGGACGGATCGGGCAGTTTGTTGCCGACGCGCTCTACAGTGGCGAGCATTCGGTTGGCCAGGCTCCCACGAGCTGGCGCATTGCTCTGATTCGTTTCAGACATGGATTTTTCCCGGACGAATTTCTTATTAACCGCGCAAGGCATGATTTGCTTATGGGGATAGTTTATCAGTTCAAATGCGGCCAATTCCCTCTTTGTGATAGCTTTAGTGGCCCAGAAAGGCCCATAAAAAACAACAAGAGAGCCATCAGATGATCTATGTCGCCGTCGTCGCAAGCTATGTGCTGCTGTTGGTCGGGATCAGCGTCTACAAGAGTCGCACAGTCAAAACTGATGAGGATTTCATGGTTGCCGGCCGCGGCGTGCCGGTCTATATGCTCGTCGCAACCCTCATCTGCACGTGGATCGGGTCAGGTAGTCTTTTCGGGACAGCAGGACTTACCTTTCGTTCCGGAATATCCGAGCTATGGTTTTCGATGGGTGCTTGGATTGGCATCCTCATCGTTTACATGATCGCGGCGCGGGTACGGAAGATCGCGCAATATACGCTGACGGATCTGCTCGAGAAGCGGTATAGCCAACTCGCAAAAGTGCTGGGCACGATCACGATCATCATCGCATACATGGTGATTGCTGGTTACCAGTTCAAAGGCGGCGGTCGCTTTATCTCGATTCTGTCGGACGGCTCTGTAAGCCCGGAAACCGGCATGATTATCGCTGCCTTCGTGATCGTCGGTTTCACGGTACTCGCCGGCATGGTGTCGATCGTCTCTATCGACATCTTCAATGGCAGTATCATGTTGCTGGCAATGATTGTCACCCTGCCATTCGCTATCATGAGCCACGGCGGCGTCGACGCAGTGATTAGCACCATTGAAGCAACTCAGCCCAGCCACCTGTCGATCATGGGTGGGCATGATTTTGTCTGGGTGATTGGGATTGCGCTGCCTACCTTCTTGCTCCTCATGAGCGAATCGAGCATGTACCAAAAATTTTCCTCAGCTGATAGCGCATCAAATGCGCGCAAGGCTGTCATGGGCATGTTTATCGGTGTCATCGTCATTGAGGTGCTGATGATGCTCATAGCGCTGGTCGGCTTCGCGATTTATGCGGACGATCCGCGTTTTTTCATGGCCGACGGCAGCATTAATCGAGCAATGGCTGAAGAAATTATCCTGCGCATCGGGTTTGAGCAGATGCCAGTGATCGTTGGGTCGCTCCTCCTCGCAGCAGGTTCAGCCATTATTATCTCAACAGGCAATACCTTCCTGATGGTCACGTCGACCAACGTGACGCGCGACATTTTCCAGGCGTTTTTCTATAAAAATGCGACATCTGCGCAAATCGTCTGGATTCAGCGGGCGTGCATCATCGGCATCGGTCTGCTCGCCTATCTGATGATGAGTCAGTTCGAGACGATCCTAGAGATGGCGTTGATTTCCTACACGATGGTCGGTGCGTCTCTGGCGCCGCCACTGCTCGCCGCATTCTTCTGGAAGCGAGTCACACGAATTGCCGGTGTCATGTCCATTGCGTCCGGTATGTTGACGGTGATCACGATCACGGTACTGAATTCCGTGTTCAGAGACAGTGAGACGTCGATCCTGGGAATCTCGTTCCCGATGGATACGGATTACATCGCCATTCCGGCGGTGATCGTTTCAGTATCGACGCTGGTCATTGTCAGTCTGGTGACACCGAAGCCGCTTGACAGCGATTGGCAGGAATTCATGGGCGGTGACCCTGAGCCCGCGATACCACCGAAGCCGTAGGACAGGCAGTCATGCAGGCGGAATCACCTTTAGTCGGTTGTCGTGCCCTCGTCGTCGGGCTCTTGTTCCCGAATCGCGAAAATCCTTGACATTACAATGCCCAGTTCAAATAACAGATACACGGGTACAGCGAGCAATGTCTGACTGATTATGTCAGGTGGTGTCAGGAACATGCCTACGATAAAAGCGCCTAGGAATACGTAGGGACGGGCCCTAGACAGTTTCTCGGGTGAAGTCAGTCCGGTCCAGACTACCAGTACCGTTGCGATCGGCACCTCAAACGCAAGACCGAAAGCAAAGATGATGGTTGTGATGAAGTCGAGGTACTTGGAGATGTCCGTTTGCACCTCGACGTTCTCCGGCGCAACACCTGTGAAGAACCCGAAGATCAGCGGGAAAACCAGGTAATACGCGAAGGCGACGCCGAGATAGAAAAGTAAGATGCTCGATGCCAACAACGGCATCGCGAAATGTTTCTCTTTTTTGTACAAGCCGGGGGCGATAAAGGCCCAGATCTGGTAAAGCACAACGGGCATTGCGATGAACAGCGCGACGAAAAAGGTCAGTTTAAATGGAGTGAGTAATGGTGATGCTACTTCTGTCGCGATCATTTGCCCACCAGGCAATACCTCCATTAATGGCTCAGAGGCAATCGAAAAGATGTCTGCCGACCACGGCAACATAACAATGAAGAACAAAATCGTGGTGCCAACGATTTTGAGCAATCGATCGCGCAACTCGACGAGATGTGAAAGGAGCGTGCCTTCCGCAAGGTCCTCTTCTGTCGATTCTGTGTCGCCGGCTCCTGTCACGACGTTTCCGGCTCTTTTTCTTCTGCGTCCGCCGCAATAACATCGTCGGGTGCCAGTGGATTCTCGGCAGCCGCTTCGACAGCGTCGCGTTCCGCTTCGGATGCGACGCGATCGGCTTCATCATTGACGTCGTCGCCGACGCCGGTACCTGGAGCTTCTTCATCATGCGTCGGTGAGCCGTCGTCGCGCGATAACGTGTAGTCGGGTTCTTCTGGCGGCGCGGTGTCTGCCTTCGTCGACGGCGTGCGCGAAGAAGGGGGTGGTTTGATGGTCGGTGACTTGTTGATGTCGAGCTCTTCTTCGAGCTGTCGCTTCATCACGCGCGTCATACGTCGCGCCTGGCCCAGCCAGCCACCAATCTGGTTAGCGATGCGAGGCAATCTCTCCGGGCCCAGAACGATGAGCCCGATAATCATCAAGAGAACCAGCTCCTGGCCACCGATACCGAACATACGAAGAGGGGGGCTTAGCCGTGGTTTTCTTTGCTGGGTTCTTCGGCAGGCGTGTTGTCGAAACTCGCGTCTTCAGACTGTTCGCCGATTTGTTCGGTGGACCCTTTATCCGAGTCATCCATTGCCGAGCGGAAACCCTTAACCGCACCACCAAGATCTGAACCGAGTGTTTTGAGGCGCTTGGTACCGAAAATGGCGATCACGATCACCAGTACGATCAAAAGCTGCCAAATGCTGACATTGGACAACATGTCTTGTTTCTCCCGGGACTTACGTCCTCTCGTTTAATCTCTAGTTAGCCCGCTCAAAAGCGGGCAGGAATTATGTTCATGATACCCGTCGATGTGCAATAAAACCGCACGAAGATCACGCCTCAAGCCAGAAGGTCACGGGACCATCATTCACCAGTGATACCTTCATGTCTGCCCCAAAAACACCGGATTCAACTGCCGGCAGGCAATCTTCACAGGCGGCGACAAAGCGCTCGAAATAGTCATTACCTATCTCCGGCGGCGCTGCCCGGGCAAAGCTGGGGCGTGCACCTTTTTTTGTGTCTGCAGCCAGCGTGAACTGCGGCACAACGAGCAGTTCCAGCCCGTCGTCAACGAGGCTCCTGTTCATGCGGCCTTCCGCATCGGGAAAAACCCGGTAGGTTAGCACGCGTTCGACCATGCGGCTGACCCGGGCATCGTCGTCATCGGGCTGTACCGCCAGCAAAACCAGCAATCCTCGGCCAATCCGGCCTGTGACAGCACCGTCGACCGTGACGCTGGCCTCGCTGACGCGTTGGATCAGTGCAATCATCGTCTGTTTGAATCCCGACAATTGAGCGGCCCGCCATCATACCGACCGCCCAGCAGGTCGCAAGTCCGCGCAAATCAAGGTATTTCGCGAGAATTCGGGGCTCGCTGGCCACGCTTTGCGGCGTGGCATCCTCAACCTGACGGAGAAATCGGCATTCGCTGGCGGCTGACCGGCCTGTTCGGGACCTTCTTGGCCAGATATGGGCCTGAGGGTAACCTTTTTGTCGCCAAATTGGCCCAAAAATAGTAAAAAACTCCCACAACACAAAAAATCATAAAAAAGTAGGAAAAATCTATTAATATTTATCTAAAATAATACTTAAGTGGGAAAATATTTCGTTTTTGCGATAGTTTCGCGATCCGCCGCGGCCAACTACACTGTCCGACCCTGACAGTCATGGATACGGACCCAGATCGATGAAGAGACGACACTTTGTGACCGGCATGGCGGCGGCAGGCGCCGCAGCGTGCAGCCAAGATGCGGATATGGGGGCGATCGGAGAGGGTGCCCGGCCTCAGGAAACATTCGAGTGGAACATGGTGACGGCCTGGCCGCCCGGGCTCCCGGGGCTCGGCGTCGGTGTGGAAAATCTCGCAAGGCGCATTGAAAGAGCGTCAAACGGGCGGCTCAGGATCAAGGTGTACGCTGGCGGGGAGCTCGTGCCCGCATTGGAAGTGCTGGATGCGGTAAGCCGTGGCACGGTGCAGATGGGTCATGACTCCGCCTACTACCATCGCGGCAAACTTCCGGCCGCACAGTTCTTTACAACCGTGCCGTTCGGACAGACAGTGCACGAGATCAACGCGTGGATGTATTACGGTGGCGGCCTTGAGCTCTGGCAGGAAATGTATGGCGAAAAATTTAATGTCATCCCGTTTCCGGCGGGTAACACTGGCGTGCAGATGGCCGGCTGGTTCAACAAGGAAATCAACTCGGTCGTCGACCTGCCGGGCCTGAAGATGCGTATCCCGGGTGTCGGTGGCGAGGTGATGCAACGCGCCGGCGTATCGCAGATCACTGTAGATGCATCAGAAATTTTCACGTCATTGCAGACTGGCGTAATCGATGCGGCAGAGTGGGTCGGTCCCTACAACGATATTTCGCTGGGCCTGCACACAGTGGCGCGTTACTACTACTACCCGGGCTGGCACGAAATGGGGCCGCAACTTCAGTGCACGATTAACCGCGACGCTTGGATGTCATTGCCGGAAGACCTGCAGGAAATCGTTGCGACTGTTTGCCAGGCTATCAACACGGATATGATGGCGGACTACACTTGGGGCAATGCCGTTGCGCTTGAAACAATCAAAAACGATCCGAACATAGAGCTGCGGGGTTTGCCGGATGATGTATTACGATTGCTGAAAAGTCTGAGCGAGGAAGTTATCGAAGAGATGGCTGCGGAGAATGAGTGGACAGCGCGTATCAAGGCTTCGTTTGACGAGGCGCAGGATAAGCTGATTCCGTATCACGAGATATCCGAGCTTGCCTATATGAATGCCCGTAACCTGTAGCCGAATAAATACTCGAGATACCAGTGGCAGGAAGCGAAAAACCATTTCGCCTTTGTGAATAATAGTGTTGCGGAAGCGTCGTTAATCAAGGGCTGTAAATGCGATTCGGCAGCCAGGTCACGATTTCCGGGAAAATAGCCAGTATGCCAAGCGCCGCGATCTGTATGCCGACGAAAGGGATCACGCCACGGTATATTTGTCCCGTGGTGACTTCCGGCGGCGCTACCCCACGCAGGTAGAAGAGCGCGAAGCCAAATGGCGGCGTCAGGAATGATGTCTGCAGGTTGATCGCGATCATAATGCCTAGCCAGACCGGGTCGAGGCCCATTGCCAACAGCACCGGCGCGACAATTGGCACAACGACGAACGTAATTTCGATGAAGTCGAGTACGAAGCCCAGCAGGAACATGACCAGCATAACGCCAAGCACGGCACCGATCACACCCCCTGGCAATGCCTCCAGCACCGCACGGACACCTTCGTCCCCACCAAAGCCCCGGAATACCAACGAGAAAATCGACGCCCCAATCAGAATCATGAATACCATGCTGCTGATGCGTAGTGTGCCGCGCATGACCTCTCGCAGGCGATCAAGGTCGAGCGACTTTCTTTGAAGGGCTATCAGCATTGCGCCCATCGCGCCAACACCCGCCGCTTCGGTCGGCGTCGCGAAGCCGCCGAGAATAGAACCGAGCACGGCGAATATCAGGATCAGTGGTGGTGCGATCGCATGCAGTACTTTGCCTATCGTCATGACATCGCGGTCTTCCCGAACATGTGCGGGCATCAAGCCAGGCTTAACAATTGCCGTGACGACGAGATAGACCACATAGAGCGTCACGAGTAACAGACCGGGAATCAGCGCGCCCGCAAAAAGGTCGCCAACGGACACGGTGTCGGGCGAAAAATTTCCCTGCGCCAGCTGTGCTTGTTGGTAGGCTGATGACATGACATCACCGAGCATGACTAGGATGATCGACGGCGGAATGATCTGCCCGAGCGTCCCTGACGAACAGATCGTGCCCGTCGCAATCTCCGGCGAGTAGCCGCGCTTCAGCATAGTAGGCAATGACAGAAGGCCCATTGTTACGACCGTTGCGCCAACGATACCGGTACTTGCCGCCAGCAGCATGCCAACGAGGGTCACAGAAATACCGAGTCCACCTCGCAAGGTGCCAAACAAAGCACTTAGCGTCTCGAGCAGTTCCTCGGCAATCCGCGCCCGTTCCAGCGTGACCCCCATGAACACGAACAATGGCACGGCGACTAGCGTTTCGTTAGTCATGATGCCGAATATGCGACTTGGCAGCCCAGAGAGAAAAGCAGCTTCAAACCCGCCCCCAAGTACACCGCCAAGCGCGAACAGGAGCGCCGTACCACCGAGCGAAAAAGCTACGGGAAAGCCTGCCAGCAGCAGCAGGACGACGCCGATGAACAAAAAAAGTGCGACCCACTCCATGTTCAACGACCCCTGATCTGCGCCAGTGAGCGCATTACCAGCGACAGGCTTTGCAGCAGAACTGCCACCGGCATCAGCAAGAGCGCCGATTTCAGTAATGGGATGGCCGGGTAGGGTAATCCTCCTGAGTCCCGGGAAACTTCGTTGATGCGCCACGAGATCTGCACGTACTCGAAGCACTCGACGATGAAGAAGATGCAGAGTGGCACGACAAAAACGATGACGCCAAACAGGTTAACGATCGCCTTTCGGCCTTCATTCATTCGCTGATAGAAGATGTCTACCCGAACGTGTTCTTCCTGTTGAAGTGTATATGCCGCGCCTAGCATAAAGACCATCGCATGCATCCAGGTGACGGACTCTTGTAGCCAGAGCAGCCCGGTATCGAACGCATAACGAAATACAACAACGACAAAAGTACCCAACACCATCGCGAGCGTGAGCCAAGACGCCGCGCGGCCGGTGGCAATACTGATTCGATCCAGTACCGAATGCGCTTCGGCGGATTCTTCTGTCATCAGCGACGCCAGAAAGTCGGCGTAATCAGCACGAGCAAAGTAAAGATCTCCAGGCGGCCGAGCAGCATGCCAAAGATAGCCACCCATTTGGCGGGATCGGTCAGCGTCATAAACCCGGCGGACACTTCGCCCAGCCCTGGGCCCAGGTTATTGAGCGTCGCTGCTACCGCAGAGAAAGCGGTTACTTGGTCGAGTCCGGTTGTCATCATCAGGAGCAACATGATGCCGAACACAACAATGTAGACCGAGAAGAATCCCCACACGGCATCGACGATCCGGAAGGGTACGGCCGAATTCCCGAGCTTGACCGGAATTTCTGCACTAGGGTGAACAAGGCGCTTGATCTCCCGCGCGCCTTGCTTGGAGATCATCAGCCAGCGGATGACCTTGATACCGCCAGCCGTCGAGCCCGCACAGCCACCAACGAAACTGGCCAAGATCAGGAGTACAGGAAGGGCGCCAGGCCAAGTGGTGTAGTTTGCCGTCGTGAATCCAGTCGTCGTTGCGATAGAAACAGCCTGGAAGATACCGTTGATAACGGAATCGCCCCAGTTGGCATAAGTGTCCAGCAGCCATAGTGATACTACGACGATAGCTGACAGTACCAGTAGCACGAACATGTAGGCCCGGAACTCAGGATCCTGGCGGTAATGGCTGACCGAGAGATGTTTCCACGCGAAGAAGTGCAGGGAGAAGTTAATACCGGCCAGTATCATGAAGACGATTGCGACCAGGTCGATTGTCGTACTGTTGAAATGCCCGATCGACAGGTCGTGGGTCGAGAAGCCACCGATCGCCACGGTCGAGAAAGCATGACAAATCGCATCGAACAAGGGCATTCCGGCAAGCCAGTAGCCCAGTCCGCAGAACACGGTGAACCCGAGGTACACGTACCAGAGGGCTTTGGCAGTCTCGGTAATGCGTGGCGTCAGCTTGGTGTCTTTTACAGGACCCGGTGTTTCCGCCTTGTAGAGCTGCATGCCGCCCACGCCGAGCATCGGCAGTACCGCCACAGCGAGAACGATGATGCCCATGCCGCCCATCCACTGCAGTTGCTGGCGATAGAACAGGATCGAACGCGGTAGCGTGTCGAGACCAGTGAGTACCGTCGCACCGGTCGTTGTCAGCCCCGACATCGATTCGAAAACCGCATCGGTGAATGACATGGATGGCGCTTCGGCAAGCAGCAGCGGTAGTGCACCCGCGGTGCCAAGTACCGTCCAGAAAGATGCGACGACCAGGAATCCGTCACGCAGTCGCAGGTCCTTGCTTTTGTTTCTAACGGGAAACCAGGCGAGTGTTCCCACCACGAGGATCAGGACGAAGCTTTCGGCAAAAGGCAGCCACGACTGATCATTGTAATACCAGCTGACGGCGAGCGGTGGCAGGAGGGAGACGCTGAACATCATCAGCAGCAGCCCTAAAATGCGTTGTACGACGGTCCAGTTCATTGAAGTCCGATGGCCTCTCAGTCGTCAGACAAATGAAACGCCGACCTGGAACAGATTTTCTATCCTGTCGATCTTGCGACGGTCCGTCATGAACAGAATGACGTGATCGTCTGTTTCAATGACCGTGTCGTGATGCGCCATGATCACCTGGTCCCCGCGGACGATTGCGACGATTTGGGTGCCGCGCGGCAATTTGAGGTCCTCGATTGCACGACCCACGACGTTGGACTCCCTCTCGTCTCCGTGCGCCACGGCCTCAATTGCTTCTGCAGCACCCCTTTTCAGTGAGTGCACTTTGACCACGTCGCCGCGGCGGACATGTGCGAGTAGTGAGCCGATGGTGACCTGCTGCGGAGAAATAGCGATGTCGATGGAGCCAGACTCAACGAGCTCGGCATAGGAAGGCCTATTAATCAGCGCCATCACTTTCTGGGCACCGAGACGCTTGGAGAGCATCGCGGAAAGAATATTCGCTTCCTCCGCATTGGTCAGTGCGCAGAACACGTCAACATTGTCGATGTTCTCTTCCAGCAATAACTCTTCGTCGGCAGCGTCGCCGACCAGCACGATCGCCTTGTTCAGCTGTTCCGAGATGCGACGTGCCTGGTCCGGATCGCGTTCGATAATCTTGACCTGGTTCGTTTGTTCGAGCGCGAGGGCAAGCTGGACGCCGATGCTGCCACCACCAGCGATGGCAACGCGCTTGACCGGATCCTCGAGCGGACGCACTTCACTCATGAACACCCGAACGTCCTGGCGTGCCGCGATGAAGAAAACTTCGTCGCCATCATTTATGACCGTATCGCCCTCCGGTTTGATGGATTTTCCGTCACGATAGATCGCGGCAATGCGGCCCTCGGTATTTGGTATGTGTTCCTTCAGCGCTGCGATCTTCTGACCGACCAGGGACCCTCTGCGATCGGCTCGCGCACCGACGAGACGAACGCGCCCATTGGCGAAATCGAGAACCTGCAAGGCGCCGGGATACAGAATCAACTGTTCAATGTACTCGCAGACCAGCTGCTCGGGGCTGATGCGCACGTCGACCGGTATTGCGTCCTGTGTGAAAAGCTTCCTTGCGGTCATATACTCGGATGAGCGAATACGCGCGATCTTGGTTGGCGTGTGGTACAGCGTATAGGCGACCTGGCAGGCAACCATGTTGGTCTCGTCGGTGTCCGTCAACGCGACGATGATGTCGGCATCGTCTGCGCCGGCGCGCGCAAGTATATCGGGATAGGCTGCGTGCCCAACGACGGTACGGATGTCCAGTCGGTCCTGGAGCTCCCGCAGGACTTCGGGGCGCATGTCGACCACAGTGACCTCGTTGGCCTCCTCACGCGACAGATGATACGCCGCGGATGATCCAACCTGGCCTGCACCGAGTATAAGTATTTTCATTATTAAAATACGGCCTTGAAGGTGGGAGATATTTTACATCAGTTCCGGTTGGGAATAAGCAGCGCCGGGCCCCAATCGAGGCTTACATAAGATCGAGGTTGGCGTACGCCAGAACGAGAATCTTGGTGCCAACGTTCTCGAAGTTCACTTCGACCTGCGCATGTGCACCCTGTCCACTGCAGTTCAGTATGACACCGTCACCGAACTTCGCATGACGCACGCGTTGGCCAAGTCGGACGCCGAGTTGTTCTTCAGGGCTTATGTTTCTTCGACTGAGGCCGCTACGACTGTTCTTGCTTGGTATCGGGCGGCTGACCTGCGCACGTGGCCGAACTTCCTCGACCAGTTCCGTGGGAATCTCGGTGATGAAGCGTGACGGCTGCGAGAAGCTGTCCATGCCGTGGAGCCGGCGCTGCTCGGCGTGGGTGATGTACAGTGTCTCCTTCGCGCGGGTTACACCGACATAGCAAAGTCGCCGCTCTTCCTCGAGACCCTGCTGGTCGCCGATGGATCGCTGGTGTGGGAAAAGTCCGTCTTCCATCCCGCACAAGAATACCAGCGGAAACTCGAGACCTTTGGCCGAGTGCATGGTCATCAACTGGACGCAGTCCTCCCACGCATCCGCCTGGTCCTCACCGGCCTCGAGAGCCGCATGCGACAGGAAGGCGTCCAGTTCGCTCATATCATCGGTCGGATCTTTCTTGAATCCCTTCGCCGCACTGACCAGTTCCTCGAGGTTTTCCAACCGGGTTTCACCACGCTCTCCCTTTTCCTTCTTAAAGAAGTCGATCAGGCCGCTGGCGTGGATGACGTGATCGACCTGCTCATTCAGATCGAGCCCAGCGGTTTCCTTTGCCATGCGCTCGATCAGGTTTAGGAAGACGACCACCGCCGAAGACGTGCGGCCACTGAGCTCGTCGCTGACAATGGCGCCAGCCGCCCGCCACATGGAACATGCATTGGCACGGCCGTAATTGCGCATTATCTCGACGGTGCGTGCACCGATACCTCGTGTGGGTCGATTAACGATGCGTTCGAAGGACGAATCGTCATCGCGATGCGACAGCAATCTTAAATAGGCGAGGGCGTCTTTGATTTCCTGGCGCTCGAAGAATCGCAGACCGCCATAGACGCGGTACGGTAGCCTGGCGTTGATCAGCGCCTCTTCAAGGACGCGCGACTGGGCGTTGGAACGATACAAAATGGCGGAATCCGAACGCGCATTCCCCTTATCGCTCCAGTCGCGTAGACGACCGATAACAAAGTCCGCCTCGTCACGTTCGTTGTAGGCTGAGTACACCTTGATCGGCTCGCCCTTGGCGCCGTCTGTCCAGAGGGTCTTGCCCAGTCGCGAATCGTTGTTTGCAATAACAGCATTCGCCGCAGTCAGGATGGTCCCGGTAGAACGGTAGTTCTGTTCCAGCTTGATAACCTTCGTGCCGGGAAAATCCTTCTGGAATCGATGAATGTGTTCAACGCGCGCACCACGCCAGCGGTAAATGGACTGATCGTCATCGCCGACGACAAACGGGATTGCCTCTTTTCCCGCGAGAAGCCGGAGCCATGCGTACTGGATCGCATTGGTATCCTGAAACTCGTCAACGAGCAGGTGCTGAAATCGACGTTGATAGAAGCCCAGCACATCGGGATTGTCGCGAAAGAGCTCGTGCGCGCGTAGCAGGAGTTCCGCGAAATCGACCAGGCCGCCACGGTCGCAAACTTCCTCATATTGCTGGTAGAAACTGATCATCTGCCGGCGACTAGGGTCGTTGTCTTCGTCGAGATGCTGTGGCCGCAGACCTTCGTCCTTCTGCGCATTGATGAAGTATTGAATCTCGCGCGGCACCCAGCGGTCGTCTTCGATCTCGAGGCTCTTGATCAGTCGCTTGATGATGCGGAGCTGGTCATCCGAATCGATGATCTGGAAATTCTGCGGCAATCCAGCTTCCTGCCAGTGATGACGCAGCAACCGATGGGCCAGGCCATGGAAGGTGCCGATCCAGAGGTGGTTCACGGGCATCTCGAGCAGTGACTCGATACGCCCCCGCATTTCCGCAGCAGCCTTGTTCGTAAATGTTACGGCAAGCAAACCTTGTGGTGACACACCCTCGACATCGATGAGCCAGGCCGCTCTATGGGTCAGGACCCGAGTCTTGCCGCTTCCCGCGCCGGCGATGATTAGCATGGGTTCAGCCGGTCCCGTGACAGCTTTGTGCTGCGCTTCATTGAGCGATTCAAGTATTGACGTGACGTCCACGGGACTGCTTTTGGG
>JAQWSV010000008.1 GCA_029243005.1 Woeseiaceae bacterium | reverse complement strand
TCGAGGTGAAGCTCACCCATGCCGGAGATGATCGTCTGGCCGGACTCTTCGTCCGTTGCCACGCGGAAAGACGGGTCTTCCTTCGCAAGCTTCTGCAACGCGATACCCATTTTTTCCTGGTCAACTTTGGTCTTCGGCTCCACAGCAACCGCAATAACCGGCTCCGGAAACTCCATACGTTCGAGCGTGATGATATCTTTAAGTTCACAGAGCGTGTCGCCCGTCGTGACGTCTTTCAATCCGACGGCCGCGGCAATATCTCCCGCCCGCACCTCTTTGATCTCTTTACGATCATTCGAGTGCATCTGAAGGATGCGGCCGATTCGTTCGCGCTTACCTTTGACCGAGTTGAAAATCGTGTCGCCTGAATTCAGCACGCCGGAATACACCCGGAAGAACGTCAGGTTGCCAACAAACGGATCTGTCGCGATCTTGAATGCGAGCGCAGAAAAAGGCGCATTATCATCAGCAGGGCGCTCGCCTTCGGTTTCGTCGTCATCGAGAATGCCCTTGATAGCAGGCACGTCGATGGGTGATGGCATGAAGTCGATAACGGCGTCAAGCATAGCCTGCACGCCTTTGTTCTTGAATGCGGAACCGCACAACGTGACGACGATTTCTCCACTCAGCGTACGCTGACGCAGGCCGGCGCGAATCTCTTCCTCGGACAACTCGCCGACGTCGAAGAACTTCTCCATGAGTTCGTCATTGGCTTCCGCTGCAGCTTCGACCATCAGCTCACGATAGCTTTGCGCATCGGCAGCGAGGTCTTCCGGGATATCGCGGAGTTCATAAGAGGTACCCATGTTGTCCTCATCCCAGTAAATCGCCTTCATGCGTACGAGGTCGACCACACCTTCGAAATTCTCTTCGGCGCCGATCGGCAGCTGAACGGGTACGGCGTTTGCGCCCAGACGTTCCTTGACCTGATCGACAACACGAAGGAAATCAGCGCCCGCACGGTCCATCTTGTTGACGAAAATCATACGCGGCACGCTGTACTTATTGCCCTGCCGCCAGACAGTCTCCGTCTGCGGCTCAACGCCACCGACAGAGCAAAGAACGGTAACCGCACCATCGAGTACGCGCAGGCTGCGCTCAACTTCAATCGTGAAATCAACGTGGCCAGGCGTATCAATAATGTTGACGCGGTGCTCGTCATACTGCTGGTCCATGCCAGACCAAAAGCAGGTTGTCGCTGCAGACGTGATCGTAATGCCGCGCTCCTGTTCCTGCTCCATCCAGTCCATGACGGCAGCACCGTCATGCACCTCACCAATCTTGTGAGAGACACCGGTATAAAAAAGTACACGTTCGGTCGTCGTCGTCTTGCCGGCATCGATGTGCGCCATGATGCCGATGTTGCGATAACGCTCAATGGGGGTAGTACGTGCCAAGACAATATTCCTTAAAAGTGCATGAAAGCCTTACCAGCGATAATGGGAGAACGCCTTATTCGCTTCTGCCATCCGGTGAGTATCTTCCTTTTTCTTCACGGCAATGCCACGATTCTCGGCTGCGTCCATCAGTTCATGGGCCAGCCTATGTGCCATGGATTTTTCACTGCGCGAACGGGCAGCGTCGATAACCCAGCGCATCGCCAATGTCTGACGACGGGCGGGGCGAACTTCAATCGGGACCTGGTAGGTCGCACCACCGACGCGCCGAGACTTGACCTCGACGACCGGTTTAACGTTTTCCAGTGCCTGCTCCAGCAATTCGAGCGCCTTGTCGTCAGCCTGTGTTTCCTTCTCCGAGATTCGGTCAAGCGCACCATAGATGATGCGTTCGGCGACAGACTTCTTGCCGTCATTCATGATCATGTTCATGAACTTGGCCAAGAGTTCGCTACCGTATTTCGGGTCGGGCAATATCGTGCGCTTCGGCGCCTGTGTTCTTCGGGACATTACTTATCTCTGAAAATATCGGGGCAGAGCCGGGCTCTGCTCCCTGGGTTCCTGGTATTACGACTTCGGGCGCTTGGTGCCGTACTTCGAACGACCTTGTCGACGATCACCGACACCGGCGCAGTCTAGCGTGCCACGGACCGTATGGTAACGGACACCCGGCAGGTCTTTGACGCGACCGCCACGAATCAAGACCACGGAGTGTTCCTGCAAGTTGTGGCCCTCACCGCCGATATAGCTGGTAACTTCGTATCCATTCGTCAGGCGAACACGCGCAACCTTGCGCATTGCCGAATTCGGCTTCTTCGGTGTCGTTGTATAGACGCGTGTGCACACGCCGCGCTTTTGAGGGCTGCTTTCAAGCGCCGGCACTGTGCTTTTCACCGCCTTCATGGTGCGCGGCTTGCGTACGAGTTGATTCGTTGTGGCCATGGGCCTTCTCTTCTTTGTTACTTGCCAAAAAAACAGCGCGCGGTTTTACGCGCGCGCCCAACGGCCGGACCCATCCCGGGCCAGCCTGGGGGTTGACGACTTAAGTCTTAACCCCCTGAATATTCAGGGGAAGTAATAAGTCGTGTCCTTCAATTGTAGCGGCCATAAATTACGGCCGCTGGGTTAAGGCCGGGCATTGTATTGATGCCCTATTGTGGCTGTCAAGCAGCCTGGAACCGAATCCGGCGGGGTATTCACCCCCGCCGGGTAGGATTCCTGTGTCGATCAACTTGCCGGCGTCGGCTCGTCACCGTCGGCGGGTGCCTCAGCAGCCTCCTCCTCCGCAACGGCCATCTCACCAGCCAGTTCCGCTGCTATCGCTTCAACGAGATTTTCTTCCTGCGATTCAGCAGCTTGCGAGTCTTCCTCGAGCTCCTTAAGCTGTTCTGCCAAGTCCTGCTCGCGCGTCCGCCGACGATCGGCGTGGTGTGCGAAGCCGGTTCCGGCGGGAATCAGTCGACCAACGATGACGTTCTCCTTGAGTCCGCGCAGGTTATCTTTCAGGCCACGTACAGCCGCCTCGGTAAGGACGCGCGTCGTTTCCTGGAAAGATGCCGCAGAGATGAAGGACTCTGTCGCCAGCGATGCCTTGGTGATACCTAGCAGCATCGGCTCGAACTCAAGCGGTGCCTTGCCCTGTGCCTCCAGAGTTTCGACCGTTTCGAGCGCTCGCGCCCGATCGATCTGCTCACCACGGAGGTAGGTACTCTCACCCGCTGCGCTGACATTCACCTTACGCAGCATCTGGCGAATGATTACCTCGATGTGCTTGTCGTTAATTTTTACACCCTGCAGACGATAGACATCCTGGATCTCTCGAACAAGGTAGTCTGCCAGGTTTGCAACGCCCTGCAGCCGCAAAATGTCGTGCGGATTGGGCTCGCCGTCGGCGATGACTTCGCCGCGCACCACCTGCTCACCTTCAAATACATTCAGGTGACGCCATTTATGAATGAGCTCTTCCTTGCTCTCACCCGATTCGTCAGTAATGACTAGGCGAACCTTGCCTTTCGTTTCCTTACCGAAGCTGACCGTACCCGTATGCTCGGCCATGATTGCCGGCTCTTTCGGCTTCCTAGCTTCGAACAGATCGGCTACGCGCGGCAAACCACCCGTGATATCACGGGTCTTCGACGATTCCTGCGGAATACGCGCGATGATATCACCCACCGATACGACGGATCCGTCACCCATACTCAGGATGGCGCCTGCCGGCAACGCATAGGTGGCCGGAATATCGGTGTTCGCAAAGCAGAGACTATTGCCTTTCTTGTCGACCAGCCTGGCGACAGGCTTCAGGTCCTTACCTCCAGAACCGCGGGCCTTGGGATCCAGAATGACGATACTGGTCAAGCCCGTGAACTCGTCCATTTGCTCGGTCACGGTGACGCCGTCGACGAAGTCCTCAAACTGCAGCTGACCCGCGACCTCGGTAACAACCGGATGGGTATGCGGATCCCAATTCGCGACAACCTGCCCCTGCGAAACCTCAGCGTTATCTTCGACCGTAATGGTCGCGCCATAGGGCACCTTGTACCGCTCCCGCTCGCGCCCGTGTTCATTGTGAATTAAAATCTCACCGGATCGCGAGACGGCAACGAGGTAGCCCTTCTTGTGTTTCACGGTCTTAATGTTGTTAAGCGTCGCCGTACCGTTGTTCTTGATCTCAATAGAGTTCACGGCAGCAGATCGAGACGCGGCACCACCGATGTGGAAGGTGCGCATCGTCAGCTGTGTGCCCGGCTCACCAATCGACTGCGCAGCAATGACACCCACAGCCTCACCGATGTTGATGCGATGCCCGCGTCCAAGGTCGCGACCGTAGCACTGCGAGCACACACCGTAGCGCACTTCGCAGGTAATCGGCGAGCGAACCAGTACGTGGTCGACCGACAGCTCTTCGAGCCTTGCAACATTAGCCTCATCGAGCATCGTGCCCGCATCAAATGCGATCTTGTCAGATCCCGGGATCAGCGCAGGCTCCGCAAGTACACGACCCAGAACGCGATCACGCAACGGCTCGACAACATCACCGCCTTCGACAAGCGGCGTCATCGAGACACCTTTGCGCGTTTCGCAGTCAACTGTGGTGACAACCAAGTCCTGTGCAACATCAACGAGACGGCGCGTCAGGTAACCCGAGTTCGCGGTCTTCAGTGCGGTATCGGCTAGGCCTTTACGCGCACCGTGCGTGGAGATGAAGTACTGCAGTACGTCGAGACCTTCGCGGAAATTTGCGGTAATCGGCGTTTCAATGATCGAGCCGTCCGGCTTGGCCATGAGGCCACGCATACCGGCAAGCTGCCTAATCTGTGCGGCAGAACCACGAGCGCCCGAGTCAGCCATCATGTAGATGGAGTTGAACGACTCCTGCTCAACATCCTTACCATCTGCATCTTTGACAGTCTCCACACCCAGCTTGTCCATCATGGCCTTAGCAACCTGGTCGTTCGTATGGGACCAGATATCGACCACTTTGTTGTAGCGCTCACCTTCCGTTACCAGGCCGGATGCATACTGGTCCTGAATCTCTTTCACTTCAGATTCGGCCGTCGACAGGATCTCTCCCTTGCTTTCCGGCACAACCATGTCGTTGACACCAATCGAGATTCCCGCCGTCGTCGCAAACCGGAAACCCGTGTACATCAGGCGATCAGCAAAGACGACCGTCTTCTTGAGGCCCAGGTTGCGATAACAGGCGTTGATGACGTTGGAAATGGCCTTCTTCGACATGTCGCGGTTGACGAGGTCAAAACTCAGACCCTTGGGCAGCAGCGTCGACAGCAGCGCTCGCCCGACGGTGGTGTCTACCAGCTTGATAGTCGTCGCGACTTCGCCTTCGTCGTCAACATCATGCATCGGTACTCGAACTTTGACGCGGGCCTGCAATGCACACAGGCCATTCTCATAAGCACGACGCGCCTCGTCGATATCGCTAAAAAACATACCCTCGCCCTTGCCGTTAACGGTAGAGCGGGTCATATAGTAAAGACCCAGTACGACATCCTGAGACGGCACGATGATCGGATCACCGTTCGCCGGCGACAGGATGTTGTTTGTCGACATCATCAGCGCGCGCGCTTCGAGCTGTGCCTCGATCGACAGTGGTACATGGACAGCCATCTGGTCACCATCGAAGTCGGCGTTGAATGCCGTACAAACGAGCGGATGCAGCTGGATTGCCTTGCCCTCAATCAACACCGGCTCAAAGGCCTGGATACCAAGCCTGTGCAGCGTCGGCGCACGATTAAGCATGACCGGGTGTTCGCGAATGACTTCCTCGAGGATATCCCAGACTTCTGCACCTTCGCGCTCGACCAGTCGTTTGGCCGCCTTGATGGTTGTCGCTTCACCGCGCAATTGCAGCTTGGAGAAGATAAACGGCTTGAAAAGCTCAAGCGCCATCTTCTTTGGCAGGCCACACTGGTGGAGCTTAAGCGTCGGGCCAACCACGATGACGGAACGTCCGGAGTAGTCAACGCGCTTACCGAGCAAGTTCTGTCGGAAGCGGCCCTGCTTACCCTTGATCATGTCAGCGAGCGATTTCAGTGGACGCTTGTTCGTGCCCGTGATCGCACGGCCGCGTCGGCCATTATCGAGCAATGCATCGACAGACTCCTGCAACATGCGCTTCTCATTACGCACGATGATGTCCGGCGCGTTGAGCTCGAGCAGGCGTCGCAGGCGATTGTTACGGTTGATGACGCGACGGTAAAGATCGTTCAGATCAGACGTCGCGAATCGGCCGCCATCCAACGGCACCAGTGGACGCAGATCCGGCGGCAGTACCGGCAGCACGGTCAAGACCATCCACTCTGGCTTGTTGCCGGATTCGATGAACGATTCCAGCAGCTTCAGTCGTTTCGAAAGACGCTTTATCTTGGTTTCCGACCGGGTTGCGCCAATATCTTCGCGAACCTGTAACACCTCGCGCTGCAGATCGATCGTCATCAGCATCTCGCGTACGGCCTCGGCACCCATACGAGCATCGAATTCGTCGCCATACTGCTCGATCGCATCGAGATACATCTCGTCCGTCATGAGCTGGCAGCGCTCGAGCGGTGTCATGCCGGGATCGACGACCACGAAGGCCTCGAAGTACAACACTCGCTCGATCTCTCTGAGCGTCATGTCCAGCATGAGGCCGATACGACTCGGCAATGATTTCAGGAACCAGATGTGGGCGACCGGGCTGGCCAGATCGATGTGCGCCATACGTTCGCGACGCACCTTCGTCTGTGTAACTTCGACGCCACACTTCTCGCAGACGACGCCACGATGCTTCAGGCGCTTGTACTTGCCGCAGAGACATTCGTAGTCCTTGACCGGACCGAAAATCTTCGCGCAGAACAGGCCATCGCGCTCCGGCTTGAATGTCCGGTAGTTGATCGTTTCAGGCTTCTTAACCTCACCAAACGACCAGGAACGGACCATGTCAGGAGATGCCAGGCCGATGCGAATTGCATCGAAGTCATCAACCGGGTTCTGATACTTGAACAATTTGAGCAGATCTTTCATTACTCTGTCTCCAGCTCAATGTTGATGCCCAGAGAACGAATCTCCTTCACCAGGACATTGAAGGATTCGGGCATGCCCGCATCCATCTCATGCTCGCCATCCACGATGTTCTTGTACATCTTGGTGCGACCCTGAACGTCGTCCGACTTGACGGTCAGCATTTCCTGCAAGGTGTAGGCGGCACCATAGGCTTCGAGCGCCCAGACCTCCATCTCACCGAAGCGCTGGCCACCAAACTGGGCCTTACCACCCAGCGGCTGCTGGGTAACGAGGCTATATGGACCGGTCGATCGCGCATGCATCTTGTCATCAACCAGGTGATTGAGTTTCAACATGTACATGTAGCCAACCGTGACCTCGCGATCGAAGTGATTACCGGTGCGCCCGTCAGTCAGCCTGGACTGGCCAGTGTCGGACAGGTCAGCGAGTTCCAGCAGTCGCTTGATCTCGGCCTCGCTTGCACCATCAAATACCGGCGTCGCCGTCGGTACACCGCTGACCAGATTGCCGGCCAATTCGAGGACCTCTTCGTCGTTGAGCGACTTGATCTCTTCGAGCTTGCCGCCCGTCTTGTTGTATATCTCTTCCAAGAATCGCCGCACTTTCGCGGTCGTCTCCTGCGCCCTGAGCATGGAATTGATCTTGTGGCCAAGACCTTTGGCCGCCATGCCCAGGTGTGTTTCGAGAACCTGTCCAACGTTCATTCGGGACGGTACGCCCAGCGGATTGAGCACGATATCGACCGGCGTGCCATCGTCGAGATACGGCATGTCCTCGACCGGCACGATAGTGGAAATCACACCCTTGTTACCATGTCGACCCGCCATCTTATCGCCCGGCTGAATACGGCGCTTAACGGCCAGATAGACCTTGACCATCTTAAGCACGCCAGGCGCGAGATCGTCACCTGCCGTGATTTTCTCTTTCTTCTCCTCATAACGACGGTCGAACTCGGCGCGCTGCGACTTCAATCGCTCCGCAGCAGTTTCGAGCTGGCTATTGGCCTCTTCATTCTTGAGTCGAATGTCGAACCACTGCTCCCGCGGCAACTCATCCAGGTAAGCTTTGGTGATCTTGCTGCCCGATTTCAGCTTGTTCGGGCCACCCGCGGACATCTTACCGATCAGCATACGTTCCATGCGTTCGTAGATGTCCTCCTCAAGGATACGGAGCGTATCGTCGAGGTCCTTGCGGACGGCGTCGAGCTCAGAATTTTCAATGGACAGGGCGCGCGCATCCTTCTCAACGCCGTCCCGCGTAAAGACGCGAACGTCGATGACCGTTCCGTCCATACCCGGCGGCACGCGCAGCGACGTATCTTTCACGTCGGACGCCTTCTCACCGAAGATCGCACGCAGTAGCTTCTCTTCCGGCGTCAGCTGGGTCTCGCCCTTTGGCGTTACTTTGCCAACAAGGATGTCGCCCGCGTTGACTTCAGCACCAATGAACGCGATACCGGATTCGTCGAGCTTGGCGAGTGCAGCATCACCCACGTTCGGAATATCCGACGTAATATCTTCGCTGCCAAGCTTCGTATCACGCGCAACACAAGACAGCTCTTCGATGTGAATCGTCGTGAAGCGATCTTCCTTTACGACCCGCTCCGAAATCAGAATCGAGTCTTCGAAGTTATAGCCGTTCCAAGGCATGAACGCGACGAGCAGGTTCTGTCCCAGTGCCAATTCACCCAGGTCGGTTGACGGGCCATCCGCAAGCACGTCGCCTTTCGCAATGCTGTCACCGGCTTTCACCAGTGGTCGCTGGTTAATACAGGTGTTCTGATTCGAACGCGTGTACTTCGTCAGATTGTAAATGTCGACACCGGATTCCGATGCATCCGTCTCATCATCATTCACACGAACTACGATTCGCGATGCGTCGACGGAATCGACACTACCGCCACGCTTCGCAACGACCGTGACGCCAGAGTCAACGGCAACGGCTCTTTCCATGCCGGTACCCACCAGCGGCGCTTCTGCACGCAAGGTCGGTACAGCCTGGCGTTGCATGTTGGAGCCCATCAATGCGCGGTTTGCGTCGTCGTGCTCCAGGAACGGGATTAGCGACGCGGCGACCGATACAATCTGTCTCGGACTGACGTCCATGTAGTCGATCGTCGACGAATCGGCCAACGCAAATTCATTCTTATGCCGGACTGCGACCAGTTCTTCTGTGAATCGTCCCAGCTTGTCGAGTTCTGCGTTTGCCTGCGCGATCACGTACTGACTTTCCTCAATCGCCGACAGGTAATGGATCTCTGCTATCGCTTTGCCTTTCTCGACCTTCCGATACGGTGTTTCTAGGAAGCCGTACTCATTGGTGCGGGCATAAACCGCGAGCGAGTTAATGAGGCCGATATTCGGACCTTCAGGCGTCTCAATCGGACACACACGACCGTAGTGGGTCGGATGGACGTCTCGCACTTCGAACCCGGCACGTTCGCGTGTCAGGCCGCCCGGGCCAAGCGCCGATACGCGGCGTTTGTGGGTCACTTCGGACAATGGATTGTTTTGATCCATGAATTGCGAGAGTTGGCTGGAACCGAAGAATTCCTTCACCGCAGCCGCAACGGGCTTCGCATTGATCATTTCCTGCGGCATCAGGCCTTCAGTTTCTGCCTGAGTCAAGCGCTCTTTCACCGCACGCTCAACGCGAACGAGACCGACCCGGAAGGCGTTTTCTGCCATCTCGCCGACACTACGCACACGACGGTTGCCGAGGTGGTCGATGTCATCGACCATACCGTAACCATTGCGAATATTAATCAGCGTCGTCAGGACATCAAGAATGTCATCGTTGTCGAGGATGCCGATACCTTCTGACGTGTCGCGACCCACCCGCCGATTGAACTTCATGCGACCAACAGCCGACAGGTCATATCGGTCCGGGTTGAAGAACAGGTTCTGGAACAGGTTTTCCGCCGCTTCCTTCGTGGGCGGCTCGCCCGGACGCATCATGCGGTAAATTTCGACGAGCGCTTCGAGGCGCGTGGTAGACGGGTCAATATTCAGCGTATTCGAAATATACGGACCGCGGTCGAGATCATTTACGTACAGGCACTGAATATGCTCTTTACCCTTCTCGATTAGGAGCTCGATCAGCTCTGCGGTGAGCTCAGCATTTGCAGCAGCCAACAGCTCGCCCGTTTCCTCATCCACGATATCTTGGGAGAGAATCTTGCCCTCAAGGTACTCGGACGGAACGATCAGCTTGTCTACCGTAGATTTCTCCATGTCGCGAACATGTTTCGCCGTGATCCGGCGGCCTTCTTCGATGATCAGCTTGCGACCAAGCTTGATGTCAAAGATGGCAGTCTCACCACGCAGCCTTTCCGGCACCAGACCCATGCGGATCTCTTTCTCGGAGAGATAAAAATCGGTTTTGTCGAAAAAGATGTCCAGCATCTCTTCGTTGCTGAGGCCCAGAGCACGCAGAATGATGGTTACCGGCAGTTTGCGGCGACGGTCAATTCGCGAGAAGACCGAATCCTTGGGATCGAACTCGAAATCGAGCCAGGAACCACGATAAGGAATGATGCGTGCCGAGAACAGCAGTTTGCCTGACGAGTGCGTCTTGCCCTTGTCGTGATCAAAAAACACACCAGGTGAACGATGCAACTGTGAGACGATGACACGCTCGGTGCCATTGATTACGAAGGTACCGTGATCGGTCATCAGCGGCATTTCACCGAGATAAACCTCCTGCTCGCGAATGTCCTTGACCGGCTTCGGCGTGCCGCTGGCCTCCTTGTCATAGATGACAAGACGGACATTGACGCGGATCGGTGCTGCATAGGTCAGCCCGCGCATCTGGCATTCCTTGACGTCGAATACGGGCTCTTCCAGCCGGTAACTTACGTACTCCAGTGCGGCATTGCCTGAATAGCTGACAATTGGGAAGACAGTCTGAAACGCAGCATGTAAACCAATGTCGTCGCGCTCCTCTTTAGTTTTGTCGACCTGCAGGAACTTGTTGTAGGAGTTCAGCTGGATCGAGAGGAGATACGGCACATCGAGAATCGTCGGCCGCTTGCCGAAACTCTTGCGGATGCGTTTTTTCTCTGTGAATGAATAGGCCATTTCTGAGTTTGTCCTTAAGTTTTCATTTCACGAACGTAAATATCGGACGCGAGCGAGCAGCCGGCGGATCGTCCACCGGCTGCATCTATCACTTCAGTATTCGTCGATGGTCTGACGAACACCTGCATCATGGACTGCAACACCAAGCTCTTACTTGAGCTCGGCGGCTGCGCCTGCTTCCTCAAGCTGCTTCTTGAAGTCAGCGGCTTCGTCTTTCGATGCACCTTCTTTAATGGTTGACGGAGCGCCCTCGACCGTATCCTTGGCTTCTTTGAGCCCAAGACCCGTGATCGTGCGGACAGCCTTGATGACAGCTACCTTGTTGTCGCCGAAGCTGGTCAAGACGACGTCGAATTCATCTTTCTCAGCTGCAGCTTCACCGTCATCACCACCAGCGGCGCCGGCAGCAGCAACTGCAACCGGAGCAGCAGCAGATACGCCCCACTCTTCTTCGAGCATCTTGACGAGCTCGACAACTTCCATAATTGGCTTGCCGCTCAATTCTTTGAGCAGATCTTCGTTTGACATTGCCATTTTCAGTCTTCCTCTAAATTACTAAACCTGAGTCAGGTAATAGGTATTAAGCCGCTTCCTGGCTTCCACGCGCAGACAAAGTCCTTGCGAGCATTGCAGGAGGTTCGGCGATCGTCCGTACCAGCTGGGACATTGGCGCTACCATGACGCCGAGCAACATTGCCCGTGCCTGATCCAACGTCGGCAGATCGGCCAACTTGTTAAGATCAGAAGCCGGCATAAGCTGCCCGCCTGCAGATAGCGACACCGCCTGCAGAGCTTCATGCTCCTTGGCGAAGTCCTTAATAACCCTGGCAGCGGCACCTGGATCTTCCTTTGCGAACGCGAGCAGAATCGGCCCCTTGAGTGAATCCTGCATACACTCAAATTCGGTACCTTCAACGGCGCGGCGTGCCAGCGTGTTTTTGACGACACGCATGTATACACCGGCTGCGCGAGCTTCCTTGCGCAGTTCCGTCATTTCCACAACAGACAAACCCCTGTACTCCGCTGCAACAGCGGACAGGGATTCGCCGGCAACCGCGTTCACCTCTTTGACAAGAGTTTTCTTGTCTTCGAGTCTCAGTGCCATGAATTTCTCCTGGCTTACGGTTACACACACGAGTGAGAAAAACCCCACTCCCCATTTCGACAGTGGCAACCGTTGCCGGATTGCTCCAACTCAGGTTTCACCATCTGCGCAGGCAATAGATTAAGGTCGGGTTTCAATCCAACCACCTACGGTCTTCGACGATGACCGGCTTTTACGCCGACATCATTTGCAGCAAGGCTCAATAGAACCAGGCGGCAAAACTTTTGGATCAGACATCTACCGTCGCCCGATCAACAGACACTCCCGGGCCCATCGTTGAGGACACCGTGAGCTTCTTCAAATACTGACCCTTGGACGATGCGGGCTTGGATTTGTTGAGATCCGCCAGCAATGCCTCGAGGTTTTCCTTCAACGCGGGGACTTCAAAGTCCGCACGACCGATAGGGCAATGGATGATGCCCGCCTTGTCGGTACGGTAACGAACCTGACCTGACTTGGCGTTTTTCACTGCCGTCTCCACGTCCGCCGTAACCGTACCTACCTTAGGGTTCGGCATCAGGCCACGGGGACCGAGAATCTGACCAAGGGTACCGACGACACGCATAGCATCCGGCGTGGCGATGACGACGTCGAAGTTCATTTCGCCGCCCTTGACCGTTTCGGCTAGGTCTTCGAAACCAACGATATCTGCACCCGCAGCCTTTGCTTTTTCTGCGTTTTCGCCTTGGGCGAATACAGCGACACGGACCGACTTGCCAGTGCCATTCGGCAGCACGGTCGAGCCGCGAACAACCTGGTCCGACTTACGCGGATCTACGCCGAGGTTCACTGAAATATCGATGCTCTCGGGGAACTTGGCGGTGGCCATGTCCTTGACCAGGCCAAGTGCCTCGTCAATCGCGTACGCGGTATTGGAATCGACTCTTTCGCGTGCGTTCTTTTTACGTTTTGACAAGGCAGCCATTACTCCACTCCCTCCGTTTCGATTCCCATGCTCCGCGCCGTTCCGGCCACAGTGCGCACAGCTGCGTCCATATCTGCGGCAGTGAGGTCCGGCATTTTGGTCGTCGCAATCTCCTCGAGTTGCGAGCGATTCACCTTGCCTACCTTGTCGGTATTCGGGGTACCGGATCCCTTCGGGATACCCGCAGCCTTGCGCAACAACACTGCCGCCGGCGGCGTCTTGCTGATGAACGTAAAACTACGGTCGCTGTAGACCGTAATAATCACGGGAATCGGCAAGCCAGGCTCGGTTCCCTGCGTTTCCGCATTGAACGCCTTACAAAACTCCATGATGTTCACCCCATGCTGGCCCAATGCGGGCCCAACGGGTGGACTCGGGTTAGCCTGGCCTGCAGGAACCTGCAGTTTGATATAGCCAGCAACTTTCTTAGCCATTTCTCAATCTTCCTGTAGTGGGTAATAGCGCCTTTTGAGGCTTCCCGTTTGCACTATCGGTCACGCGGAAAAGCGCGGCCGCACAATAATCATCTTCCTGCCTTACCGCGGCTCAAACGAGCTCAGCCGCAATTTTTCGAACTAACCCTTCTCTACTTGAGAAAAATCCAGTTCGACGGGCGTAGATCGGCCCAAAATCTGTACCGCAACCTGCAGACGACTCTTTTCATAGTTCACCTGCTCGACGACACCGCTGAAGTCGTTGAACGGACCATCGACAACTCGCACCACTTCACCAGGCTCGAACAACACTTTCGGCCGCGGCTTGTCGACACCGTCCTGGATCCTGTTTAGGATTCGGTCGGCTTCCTTTTCTGTAATCGGCGCCGGCTTGTCGCTCGAACCGCCAATAAACCCGAGAACCTTCGGAACTTCCTTCACGAGGTGCCAGGTCTCATCATCCATTTTCATTTGAACGAGCACGTATCCGGGAAAGAACTTGCGCTCACTCCGGCGCTTTTGCCCTTTCTTCATTTCGACCACTTCTTCAGTCGGCACAAGGATTTCACCGAACTTGTCTTCGAGACCCATCAGCTTGATGCGCTCCTCGAGTGAGCTCTTCACCTTGTGTTCGAAATTCGAATAGGCGTGAACGATGTACCAGCGCTGCGCCACTTCCATCTTCCCCCTTAACCTCTATACCGCGGCGCTTAGCCGACCAATGTACGCGTTAACCAGAGCAGGAACGAATCCAGACCCCAGAAAAACAGTGCCATCACCAACGTAAAAACAAAAACGGCGATCGCAGTCTGCGTTGTTTCCTGCTTGGTCGGCCACACGACTTTGCGAATCTCGACCCGCGAACTCTGGATGAACGCCCATAGCCGCTGGCCCTGGGCGCTCGTCATTGCAATCGCGACACCGACGATCAGGCCGCCGAGCACAAGCAAAACTCGCAAAGGCAGGGACCACTCGATCAGGTAGTAGTAGCCATAAAGGCCGCCTACGAGAACGCCCGCCGCGATCAGCAGCTTGACAATGTCCAGAACGCCTGACTGGCTTTCTTCGTGTTGTGTAGCCGTTGCCAAAATTAAAACCACCTATCAATTCTCGATTAGCACAATGACAAAACTGTCGTTTTCCCACCGTCACCGATCTTCATCTTCGATCAATCGCGGCCGAAGCCCATTGCCTCGATCGCGTCCTACCAACTCTCTAACATCGCAGGCCCTTTTCAAAACAAGGCATGCAATTTTCCACATCAGCCCTTAATTAACCGGACCATGTGGCCTGCTACAATTAAATGCGATGTTCCAAACGACTGGCACATCGTATTTTCAAGCGTGGCAGGCCAGGA
>JAQWSV010000287.1 GCA_029243005.1 Woeseiaceae bacterium | reverse complement strand
GTCATTGCGCTTACCATTGTCGGCGAAGGTATGTTGTTATCGGCGACAGAAAACGGTTTCGGCAAGCGTACGGCAATTGACGAATTTTCGGTCCAGGGACGTGGCGGTCAGGGCGTCATCTCGATCCAGACTACTAAACGTAATGGCCGCACGGTCGGTGCCATCCAGGTGGGCGATGACGATGAGGTCATGCTGATCAGTTCGGGTGGTACGCTCGTCAGAACGCCGGTCAGCGATATTTCGATTATCGGACGAAACACGCAGGGTGTAACGCTGATCAAGGTTGAATCCGGTCAGCGGCTCGTTGGACTGGCAAGAATTGAGTCAATTGGAGACGAAGGCGAGTAATATCCCGTCATTACCCGCAGTCAGATCCTCAATCTCCATCTAATCGAATTCCCAGCAGAATCACGATGTCACGCGTCTACAATTTCAGCGCAGGACCGGCTGCCATTCCCGACCCCGTTCTAGGACGGATAAAGGACGATATTCCAGACTGGAATGGCACAGGTATGTCGGTAATGGAAGCCAGTCACCGCAGCAAAGCGTTCGTCGCTGTTGCCGAAAAAGCGGAACAGGATCTGCGGCAATTGCTGCTGATTCCCGGGGAATACAGTGTCCTCTTTCCACAGGGCGGGGCGACGATGCAATTCTCGATGGTACCTCTCAATATCTCGGCCGAAGGTGATACGGTCGATTTCGTGCAGACGGGTAGCTGGTCGAAAAAGGCGATTGCCGAAGCCAGGCGCTATTGTGCAGTCAATGTTGTGGCAGACAGCGCCGATCAGAATTTTACCTACGTGCCTGACCAGGATAGCTGGCTACATAGCGAAGATGCTGCCTACCTACATTACTGCGCTAACGAAACAATCGCCGGCGTGGAGTTTCCGTTTGTGCCCGAGAGCGGGGAGACCCCGTTGGTTTGCGATATGTCGAGCACGATGCTTTCTCGGCCAGTCGACGTTTGCCGATTCGGTGTCATCTACGCTGGCGCACAAAAGAATATCGGCCCGGCAGGTATCGCTGTCGTCATCGTACGTAAGGACCTGATCGGCAATGCGCGCGAGATGACGCCGGCATTGCTCGACTATGCGACATACGATGCGGCTGGCTCGATGAGCAACACACCGCCTTGTTTTGCTTGGTATGTCGCGAGCCTGGTTTTTGAGTATTTGCTGGCCGAAGGCGGGCTGGAGGTTATCGGCAAACGCAATCAGCAGAAAGCTGGGAAACTCTATGCAGCCATCGATGCTTCCGACTTCTACAGCAACCGGGTCAGGGTGGACTATCGTTCCTGGATGAATGTGCCGTTTGTTCTGGCCGACGCGTCACTTGATCCGACGTTCCTTTCTCAAGCCGAAGAGGAGGGATTGGTAAATTTAAAAGGCCACCGGTCAGTGGGTGGCATGCGCGCTTCAATTTACAATGCAATGCCGGAGGCCGGCATCGATGCTTTGATTGCTTTTATGCAGGAGTTTGAGAGGACCCATGGTTAAGCCCGCGTTCAAAGTGTTGACCTTGAACAATATCGCGGTCGAAGGACTGCGCCGATTCCCGCGCACTCTCTACGAAGTCTCTTCGGAGATCGTGGGTCCCGATGCCATCGTGCTGCGATCGCACGATATGCACAACATAGAAATTCCGTCGTCGGTCGCGGCGATAGGCCGGGCCGGTGCGGGCGTTAACAATATCCCGGTCGAGGCGATGAGCAAGCGAGGCGTGCCTGTCTTCAATGCGCCGGGTGCGAACGCGAATGCGGTCAAAGAGCTGGCGGTCGCAGGCATGCTGATCGCGGCGAGGAATATCTGTAATGCGCGAGACTATGTTCGCGGCCTGGATTTGGATGGCGATGCGCTGGACAAGGCAGTTGAGGCAGGGAAGAAACGGTTCGTCGGTTTTGAACTGCCTGGGAAAACGCTAGGCGTTATCGGGCTTGGTGCTGTTGGGGTCGAGGTGGCTAACGTTGCCCTATCCCTGGGGATGAAAGTCGTTGGTTATGACCCTGCGATCACGGTTAAGCGAGCTTGGCAATTGTCTGCCGGTGTTCAGCAAGTAGACACCCTGGATCAATTATTTAAAGAGTCCGACTTCATCACTTTGCACGTCCCGCTGATGGACGAGACCCGGGGCATGGTGAATGGTGACAGGCTCGCCCTGATGCGCTCAGGTGGGGTCGTCATCAACTTCGCGCGGGGAGGTGTCGCTGATGACATTGCCATCCTGGGCGCCCTGAACAGCGGCAAACTACGCGCTTACATTACCGATTTTCCGAAACTGGCCCTGATTGATCACCCACGCGTCGTCGCGCTTCCGCACCTGGGCGCGTCTACCTCCGAGGCGGAAGAGAACTGCGCGGTCATGGTGGCGGAAAACCTTCGCGACTACCTCGAGAATGGCAATGTTCGGTTCTCGGTCAATTTTCCGGAAACCGTCATTCCACGGCATGGTGCCTATCGAATCACCATTGCCAATGCCAACGTACCGAATATGGTCGGGCAGATATCGACCTGCCTAGCCCTGGCAAATCTCAATATTGAGGATCTGCTGAACAAGTCGTATGGCGAGCTTGCATATACGATCGTCGACCTCGATGACTTGGTCCCGGATGAAACCATAGCGGACCTGAGAGCCATTGATGGCGTGTTGGCATTGCGAAATCTTGGCAAGCCTATATCCTGAGCGATCTCAGTAACTTAAATCGTGGGTACGCAGGTTGGCCAAGGCAAAAAATAACGACGAAACCACTCTGGATCTTTCGTCCATTCGCAAGCGCATTGATGCTGTAGATCAGCAGATTCAGGCATTGATCAATGAGCGTGCGCGC
Source organism: Woeseiaceae bacterium (assembly GCA_029243005.1). Lineage (GTDB taxonomy): Bacteria > Pseudomonadota > Gammaproteobacteria > Steroidobacterales > Woeseiaceae > SZUA-117. The sequence continues at coordinate 1,294 of JAQWSV010000287.1, read as the reverse complement.
TACGCACAGAAGGTTGGCATTTCGAAAGGTGAACTCGCTGCAGCGGTTGACTACTACCGACCGGAACGCGAGGCAGAGGTACTTCGCGCGGTGCTCGAGCGCAACGAAGGCCCGCTTCGTGACGAGGAAATGCTGCGGCTGTTTCGGGAAATCATGTCGGCGTGCCTCGCACAGCAGGAACCTTTAAAGATCGGTTTCCTGGGTCCGGAAGGAACCTTCACACAAACAGCGGTATACAAGCACTTCGGCCATTCAGTCCGCGGTCTGCCGTTTTCGACAATCGATGAAGTGTTCCAAGAAGTGGAGAGCGGGGCGGCTGATTTTGGTGTCGTGCCGATCGAAAACTCGACTGAGGGAACAGTCAATCACACGCTGGACATGTTCATTACATCCCCACTAAAAGTCGGCGGCGAAATCGAATTGCGAATTGAGCAGCACCTGCTCGGCAATCTCGATGGGCTCGACGTTATTGAACGCATATGCGCTCACGAGCAGTCGCTAGCGCAGTGTCGTGGCTGGCTGCGGGAATATCTCCCGCATGTCGAGTTGATCGGTGTTAGTAGCAATGCTGCCGGTGCGCGCAGAGCCCGCGATGAAAAGGGCACCGCGGCGGTCGGCGGCGAAGCAGCGGCAGAAGTTTATGACCTCAAAATAATGGTCAATAATATCGAGGATCATTCGGATAACTCGACACGCTTCCTCGTCATCGGACGCGAACTACTGGCGCCAAGTGGCGATGACAAGACCACGATCCTAGTATCGGCGGCCGGTACCGCCGGTGAGGCGGGCGTCTTGCACTCATTGCTGCAGCCGCTGGCGACGCGCGGGGTCAGCATGTCGAGGATCGAGTCGCGGCCGTCGCGCCGCAAGAACTGGGACTACATTTTCTTTATCGATCTCGACGGCCACGCTGAAGAATCGCCGCTTAGTAAAGCGTTGGCGGAACTGAGGCAGAACAGCTCACTTTTCCGGGTTGTTGGCGCATATCCCAAAGCAATCAGGTAAGCAGCCGTGAGTTTTGTTGTCGAACCGTCTGCTATTGAGAGCGGTGTTGTCACAGCGCCTGGAGACAAGTCTATTTCTCATCGGGCGTTAATGCTGGGTGCGGCTGCCAATGGCACGACATCGATCTCGGGCTTTCTCGCAGGCGAGGACTGCCTGGCGACGGCCGGGGCGTTGCGCTCGATGGGCGTGATAATAGAGCAACCGAAGGATACCGAGGTCCTGGTTCATGGTAACGGCCTCGCAGACTGGACAGAGCCGGCTGGTCCGATCGATCTCGGAAATTCAGGTA
>JAQWSV010000286.1 GCA_029243005.1 Woeseiaceae bacterium | reverse complement strand
ATACATACCGATAGCGATCCAGATACGGACGAATCAAATGCATGGGATGACGACCGAGCGTCAGACCTAGGCTTTGGTAATCCGTGACGATGTCCTGGCCTTCCGTCGGCCTGCGCAACATCGGAATCGCCTCGAAACGATCCAGCGAGGAAAAGAGCGGTGCTGGCTCCTCTACACCCGCCACGGTCCAACGAACCTTGTGCCGGTGACCCGCTAGCGACTTCAGTGCGCCTGCGGCCGCCAATGCACTTAACTCACGCCGATTCAGGCCAGTTCGCTCCAATAACACTTGGATACTTTGATAACCGGATTGGCGCTGCCTGACTATCACCTCGCCCGCTGTTTCCGACAGTCCCTTCACCTGTCGCAAACCGAGACGTAATGCAGCTTCATCCTGATCGTTCCGCTCCAGCGTCGAATCCCATTTACTTTCGTTGACATCCACCGGGCGCACTTCCACACCATGCCGGCGCGCATCCTGGGTCAGTTGTGACACCGAATAAAAGCCCATTGGCTGACTGTTCAAGAGTGCACAGGTAAAGACCGCCGGTGTATGACATTTCAGCCAGCAGGAAACATAAACCAGCAAGGCAAAGCTGGCCGAATGCGATTCAGGAAAACCGTATTCACCGAAACCCAGGATCTGTTGAAAAATCTGTCGCGCAAATGCCTCGGTATAGCCGCGTTCTTTCATACCTTGGATCAGTTTTTGTTCGAAAGGGCCGAGTCCGCCACGGCGCTTCCAAGCAGCCATCGCCCGCCGTAGACGATCGGCTTCGCCCGGCGTAAAACCGGCGGCTACCACCGCTAGCTGCATGACCTGTTCCTGGAAGATTGGCACACCGAGCGTACGTTGCAGTACCTCCCTGACATCCTCGCTAGGATATTCGATTGCTTCCTCACCGCTCCGTCGCCGCAGGTAGGGATGCACCATGTCTCCCTGAATCGGCCCGGGACGAATAAGCGCGACCTCAATGACAAGATCGTAGTAACACCGCGGCTTGAGTCTCGGCAACATCGCCATTTGCGCACGCGACTCAATCTGGAAGGCACCCATCGTGTCGCCTTCGCAAATCATGTCGTAAACCATCGGATCCTCGGCAGGTACCGTTGCGAGCGTGTACGCCCGACCATCGAACCGCCTGATCAAATCGAAGCTGCGACGTATCGCAGTTAACATTCCCAGGCCCAGGACGTCCACTTTCAACAGGCCGAGGTCTTCCAGATCATTTTTCTCCCACTGGATGACAGTGCGATCATCCATCGCGGCGTTTTCGACAGGCGCCAGTTCCGATAGCGGGCTGTTCGAGACGACAAAACCGCCGACATGCTGTGAAAGATGGCGTGGGAAACCCATCAACTCGTCGACGAGATACAAAAGCCGCCGGATAACCGGGCTGCCTGGATCAAGTCCGGCCTCAATGACCCGATTGTCGTCGATTCCACGACCATCCCACCACTGGGTCGACTTTGCGAGGCGGTCGATCTGCAAGCCACCCAGCCCCAGCGCCTTGCCCACGTCGCGCACAGCACTTCGAGGACGATAGGTAATGATCGTGGCTGCCAGCGCCGCTCGCTCCCGCCCGTACTTCTGATAGATGTACTGGATGACCTCTTCGCGCCGTTCGTGCTCAAAGTCCACATCGATATCAGGCGGTTCGTTGCGCTCCTTCGAGATAAACCGTTCCACAAGCGTCGCCATACGCTCAGGGTCAACCTCTGTGATACCGAGACAGAAACAGACAGCGGAGTTGGCTGCTGAACCGCGTCCCTGGCACAGGATGTTCTGGCTGCGCGCGAAAGCAACAATGTCATATACCGTCAGGAAATACGGTTCATAACGAAGCTCGCGAATAAGTTCCAGCTCATGTTCCACCAGGGTACAGACTTTCTGTGGAACGCCTGCCGGCCAGCGTTTCCGCATCCCTGATTCCGTCAGTCGGCGTAGATAACTGGTCGGCATTTCTCCCTCAGGAACCAGTTCGTCGGGGTACTCGTAACGAAGCTCATCGAGGGAGAACGAAATCGACTTCGCGATGTCGGTTGTGGCCTTGCGCAAGTCAGCGGGATAAAACGATTCGAGAACACTTCGTGGACGCAGGTAACGCTCTCCATTCGGATACAGCAAAAAGCCTGCACGGTCGAGTGTCGTGTTCTCACGAATAGCTGTCACGGTATCCTGCAACGCCCGCCGTTTGCGGCAGTGCATGTGTACATCGCCACTCGCCACCAGTGGAAGATTGAGCGACGCACCCAGGTGCCGAATGCGCTCGAGACGCATGCGCTCGAGACCATCGGCCAGTAACTCCACCGCAATCCACAGGCGGTCGCGAAAAGCATCTGCGATCCAGGAGTCCTCGGCGCCCAGCAGTAACTGGTTATCAGGCACCCAGAGAACGTAGCAATTGGCCAACCCGTCCGAAAAATCCTCTGCCGTCAGGAGATAACTCCCCTTGTCGGCTGCACGGCGGCCACGTGTAATCAGGGAGCACAGCTCGGCATAACCCGCTCGGTTCCGCGCCAATACGACCAGCTTGAGTCCGTTCGCCAAGCGAAACTCAGAACCGATAATGAGCGGGAGCTTTTGTTCCTTTGCCGCGACATGTGCCCGCACGATCCCCGAAACGCTGCATTCATCGGTTATAGCGAGGGCATGATAAGCAAGGCTAGCGGCGGTATCGACGAGTTCCTCCGGATGCGATGCGCCTCTTAAAAAAGTGAAATTACTGAGCGCATGGAGTTCCGCATAGCCTGTCAACCGAACATGCCATGTAAATACCAGTGTGCCGTTGCCTGGCTGCGGTCCCGGTAGATCCACAGATAAACACCCCGCGGATTAACCGCCACATAGTAATCACGAGCGATACCCGTATCATCCCACCAGCCCGTTTCAAGGCGCTCCGGTCCGGCCTGCAAACGTAAAGGACCGTAGTAACGCGGACCCGCCTGATCGTTGTCGAGCAAAGCCGGCTCCTGCAGAACCCATAAGGGCCTTTGCAGCACGAGGCTGTTGGTGCGACGAATCTCTGCCAGTAATTCAGGCGCATACGGGTTTGCCTGAAACGCCGGTCCACTTTGACAATGCGGAACCTCGTCATAACTGTAATGCGCCTGCCAGGCGTACTGCGGCCGATGTTCGGCGACTGTCATCACACCATGCACCGATTCATCGCCGATATGGGCACTCAAACGTTCTGCGAGGTGTGTGATCGAGCCACTCGCACGTGTTTTATCCTGCGGACTGAAAGGCAAGGTTTCCGTTGTTGTCGTGAACGACTGGTCCTGACCTGCACAGAGCCGAATGGCAATGACAGGGGCTGGCAACGCAAGACAGTCAAACTTGATTTCAAGCAAATCGAACCAGTGCTGTACCGCACGATCTGCCTGTACACAGCCCAGACTGAGTCGCGTTGCAGAATGCTGCAAATGAAAGAAGCTGAACTCAATTTTCTGCACGGCTGTTTGCCGACCAAGCAAAAACCGCTCGAGACGTACCAGCAGTTCGCGACAGACGTTTAATAGCAGCGTGGCATCGTCCTGCTCTTCGTTGAGATCAAAGTCAGCAAAGAACCGTTCCGGCTCCCGGTAGCTCATCCGAGGGTCCGGCAATTTCCCAAGGGCACGATCGAGCGCCAGCAAACGAGCAGCCCCGAAACGTTTGGCGAAGCCCTGTCTTGGCAAACGCAGCGCTTCCGCCACCGTCGTCACGCCCATACCCCGTAGTGACAATGTCACCGCATCCGGCCAGTCCAAGCAGGTCAACGGCAACGAGCCAAGCTTTCCAACAAGATTCTTCGGGTCACGAATACAAACTTTTTGTCCGGCCCTAGCCAGCCAGGTCGCGGCAAGTGGTGTAGGCGCAATCGCCACCCCGGCGTGAAAACCCTGGCTTTGCAAACCCTGGACAATGCGTTGTCGCAATGCCCTGATACCACCAAACAATGTCAGGCTGCCAGCAATTTCGAGCAATAACACCGAGGGCGGCTCAATCACGGTAAACGATGTGAATTTCTCCGACCACGCCGCCAATTCCTTGAGAATCCGTGCTTCCCGTACCAGGTTCCTTTCCTCGAGTTGCAATGCCGGTGACAACGCCAGTGCCGCATTGATCGTCAATTCCGGGCGAATGCCCTGGGCCATGGCGGACCTATTGGCCAGCAGGATCTTTCGGACACCCTTTTGCTCTTCAAAAACAGCAGCCGGTGCATCGTCACCTACTACCGCTTCAAGCGGCAAAATCGGCAAACAGATGCCCAGCCACAATTGCCGCAGCGGAATGACGGGACTTGATGACGGGTCGACACCAGGCGCTGCTGCCAGTACCAATGGCAGCGACACCTGTCGACGATCTGCACGTTTTATCGATAGGGTCGGAGCGGTGTCCCGTTGGCGGGCTATGGGTTTTTCCGGTGCAGCCATGGCGTGATCAACGCCAGGTACTCGACAGGTTCCTTGAACCAGCGTAATCCCGGACCAGTGCCGGCCGGCCGCCACGACTTTTCAGAATGCCGAGATCGGTGCCTTGCTCGCCTGCATCGAGACGTATCCGTAACGCTGCCGCTGATGGCTGTGACAAGGCCTGCAACGAGCGAAAGGCGATCGCCCAGCTCTGGCCTTTTTCTGCCGCAATCTGTAAACGTCGGCTGGTTGCATCATCGAGTGCATTCGTCCACAGCAAAACCGCCGCACAATTGCCGGAAGACAATGCCTGCTCAGCAGCCCACAGTGCTTCTTTTGCCGTCTTCGGTCTTACGATCAGTACCCGGGACAGGTTAACCCCCCACTGCTTCAATGCAGGCGGATAGGGTTCGAACGGCGGTGCAATCCAGACGATCCAGCCCGCATCACGAATGACCTCACAGTCTTCTTCCGGCTGACTCAGTTGGGCCAGTGCCGGCATCAGGAGCTGCAGTTCCCCAGTGCCATAGTGATCCAGCAGGATTTCGGTCAGGGCGTGTCGTGGCCAGCCTCCGCCCGGCAGACATTGATCCAGTTTCGGGTATCCGCTGGCGAGGCTTTCCCAGCTTGATGCCTCCGCCCGCACCTGTCCCCGCCAGATACGTGGGTTCTGCAGCAGGTTGTCGAGCGCATCGGTCATCAGTGCAGCGGCATACCGTCACGGATGACGCCGACAACGATGCCCTCGATGACCATTGCCTGTTCCGCAAGATCAACCTCGATAGGCTCAAAATCCTCGTTCTCAGGTAATAGCCAGACCACGGAGCCATCCTGCCGATATCGTTTGACCGTGACTTCGTCCTCAACCCGGGCAACCACGATTTGTCGACTACGAACCTCCGGCGTGCGATGAACGGCAACCAGATCGCCATCCAGGATGCCGGCATTTTTCATACTCATGCCATGTACCCGCAGGAGGTAGTGCGGTTTGGGATCGAACAGAGCCGGGTCCATGCGGTAATGCGTTTCAATATGTTCTTCGGCTAGAATCGGGCTGCCGGCTGCAACCCGGCCAATCAGCGGCAGACCCAGCTGCTCGCGCAGGGAATCCTTAAGCTGGATGCCTCTCGAGGCGCCCGGAACCAGCTCCAAAACTCCTTTTTTCTGCAGGGCCCGTAGGTGTTCTTCGGCCGCATTGGCGGATTTGAAACCGAGCTCGCGAGCGATTTCTGCACGCGTTGGCGGCATGCCAAATTCATCGATAAATGATTGAATAAGCTCAAGAATTTCTTTTTGTCTGGGGGTCAGTTGTCGCATTTGAACATACCTGTATAGATAAACAGTACTGTGATTATATCTATGTGTTTGAGCACGTCAAATGTTTTTCTATCAGCGTGGTTTGGGGTCCGTGAGCCGCGCTCCCCGATTAATCTGACCGCCACCAACGAAACTTAACAGACAGAATCCACAACCAGCCCATCAGAACTGACCAACAGCACACAAAACGCGGATCAATCCACCCAAACAAAGCGGCCGGTGAATGAACAAATAACCTCGGACATCTGTCTTTGAAGCGCGACAAACCCTAAGAAAAACAAGGAATTTCGTTGCGAACGAAGGAACTTTGCGAAATAATGCGTCTGCAGTTCTATCCCAACAGAGGAAAATCGGACAATGATTAAGAAAGTATTGAAAGTCGGCGCCATGGTGCTGGTCCTGGGCGTAGCCTCTGGTTGTGCCAGCCAGGCAGGAATTCAGGCGACTGCTGACGCAGCAGCACGTGATGCAGCAGCAGCGAAATCTGCTGCAGAGGCCGCACGCGCATCTGCTGACAGTGCCGCACAGGCTGCAGCAAGCGCCCAAAGAACCGCAGACCAGGCACTGGCAGCCGCTACCGAAGCGCAGGCTTGCTGCGATGCAAATCGTGACCGCCTGGAACGCATGTTCCAGCGCTCACAAGCCAAGTAAGGGTTATCTCTTAAGGCTTATTCGGACGCCGCGCTTGTCGCGGCGTCCTTTATTCTGCGCCCAGCAACGGCAGGAATACCGTCGGCCCGGTCGAGCAACACTTCTGCTGCATCCCAGTCGAGCATGCCGGGGTGCTCATTGGTCGCCACGACAAACTGTTCGGTCAGCGCCGTCATCGCATCGCGCGGCGGCAGCGGTTCTTCGGGCGGCCCACCCTCGGACGATGACTCAACCGCAGGATCAGGTTCTGCGTTTTCCAACGTTTCGTGGACTTCAATGACCAGTTCATCGCCGTTCCACCCCACTTTAACGGGCTCATTGATAATTCGGACCGGCGTACTAACATCCACGCGGCCGAACAGGTAATCGATGTCTTCGGGGAACATGCGGATACAGCCATGTGTGACCCGCATACCGACGCCGGCTGGCCGGTTGGTACCGTGAATCAGGTAGCCAGGTAATCCTAAACGCATGGCGTACTCGCCCAGCGGGTTGTCAGGACCCGGCGGCACGATCCGCGGCAGGATGTCACCTTCGGCCGCATGTTCCGCACGAATCGAATCTGGCGGATACCAGCTGGGATTGCGCACCTTAGAAATAATCGAGGTTCGACCCAGCGGCGTTTCCCAGTCCATGCGACCTATGCTGATCGGATAGGTCATAACGACAGCAGGCTTACCAGGTTCAGGTTCCGGAAAGTAATACATCCGATATTCGGCCAGGTTCAGAATCACACCGCGCCGCGGGCCAGGCGGCAGCACATAGCGCGTCGGCAAGATAACATCCGCACCTTCTCCCGGCAGCCAGGTATCCACATCCGGATTGGCACGTACGATGTCTTCGTAACCCATCCCGTGACGCCGGGCGATATCGAGTAAGGTGTCATCCGCGCGCGCAGTGATCATCGTGACTGCGCCAACCACGTCGTTGCCCTCGGGTGGCAGGTCATACATTTCCGCCCGAACGATAAACGTCGAGAGCAGCATGCAAGCGGCCAGTAAACTCACGACAAATCGATTGTTAATTTTCACTATCCTGTCTCGTCCTGGCTTATCACTTCTGTTTCCAATTCGCTCTCCAGGAGCCATTCCTGGATCGCCGAGCTTTCCAGCAAGCGCTTCGGATAGACGCTGGCTGAATCCGGCAGATTAATTCCGTAAGTTCGGAATCGCATCACGACCGGTGCGTACATGGCATCAGCGACACTGAACCTGCCGAACAGCCATTTTCCGCTGTTGCCGTATCGGTGATGGCAATCCGACCAGATTTCAAACACCCGATCGATGTCTGCCGCCACTTCGTCCGGCAGTGCCACTTTACGACCCATGGCACGACAATTCATCGGCATTGCTTCACGCAATACGACAAACCCTGAATGCATCTCCGCACTCACGGACCGCGCGTGCGCACGGGTAACCGGGTCAGCGGGCCAGAGCTTGCTGTCCGGCCAAAGTTCGGCCACCGTTTCCGCAATCGCCAGCGAGTCCCAGATCTGTTCACCGTCGTGAATCAGGACGGGAACGCGCCCGGTCGGCGACAGCCCGGCAATGTCATCCGAAAACGTGTCGGTATCCAACGGGATCCGCACTTCATCAAACTCAATGCCCGCCTCGCGGAGCAGAAACCATGCCCGCAACGACCAACTCGAGTAATTTTTGTTTCCTATAACAAGTTTCACTGCAAGATCGGTGGTTCAGCAATGCCCCCTATTATTTCACAGAAGTTACTTAAAGACCGCTCTGATGTACTTGAATTTGCGATCTTTTTTGACCGCTTACCCTCTCCCGGTATGCCGGTAACCTGTGCATCCCTGTTTCATAGCTTCTCAATGATGAGATTTACGCTCGAACTAAGCGATCGCGGTTTGCGTTTCTTTTCGGGACGCGACCCAAAAGTCCCGCGAAGCCCTCCGCCACAACGATGAAACGTCGACTAGCGCGCGACAGGAAGTCGAAGAAATCGTCGGTATACTGAGAACGAATCCCTGCGACGCGCCCTATCACAGAAAGAAAATCAAAAGCGCAGCAGCACCGAACCCCAGGTAAAGCCGCCGCCGAAGGCATCAAACAGCAAGAGCTGACCCGGCTTGATCCGACCATCCCGAACCGCAACGTCGAGCGCAAGCGGAATGGAGGCAGCCGATGTATTGCCGTGAATCTGCACCGTCTGAACAACCTTATCCATCGACAGGCCAACTCGTTTGGCCGTGGCCTGGATGATTCGCAAGTTGGCCTGATGAGGAATGAGCCAGTCGAGATCGTCGATAGTCAGGCCATTCGCGTCGAGTGCTTCCTGAGCAATTGAACTCAGGGTCTTTACGGCCACTTTGAATACATCATTGCCACTCATCATGATGCGCGAATCGCCAAGGCCAGCAGCAGCCAGATCGTTCGAGACACCGACAGGATAGTAGAGAAGTTCTTTGTACTCGCCGTCAGCGCCCAGGTGCGTCGAAATAATGCCGGGTTCGTCAGAGGGTTGCAGCACCACGGCGCCGGCGCCATCGCCAAACAGCACACAAGTATCTCGATCGTTCCAGTCAATCAACTTGGTGATGATCTCAGCACCTATGACGAGCACATTTTTCAGATCGCCACAGCGAATAAATTTGTCAGCCGCGCTGATCGCATAGACGAAACCCGTGCAGGCAGCCTCGGTGGCATAGCACGGGCAGGCAGGAATCCCCATCTTGTGCTGGATGATGGTAGCGATGTTGGGAAAGATCAGGTCCGGGCTGGTCGTGCCTACAAAAATGGCATCGATGTCCTCGGCTGTTACATCCGCCGAGTCCAGTGCCGCTTTGGCTGCTTCGACGCAAAGATCGGATGTAAGCTCATCTTCAGATGCGACATGGCGTTGCCGGATGCCGGTTCGCGTCTGGATCCACTCATCGCTGGTCTCGACCATATTTTCGAGATCGGCATTCGTCAGAGTTTTCTCTGGTAGATAACGGCCGGTACCGGCGATTCGCGAATAGATCATACGACTTCCCGTCTCTCTCATTGCCGGCGGCGTCGGACCGGGAATCTGTTCAGGCCGCTTCCTGTTCTAGCAGGCTACCGATCTGTTGCGGCACCTGCTCTCTTAGTTCGGTCAACGCATTTCCAATGGCATGCTCGAAAGCATAGGAATCGGCGCTGCCATGGCTTTTAATAACGATACCATTTAGCCCGACCAGGGAGGCACCATTGTAATGTCGTGAATCCATTTCCATCTTCAGTCGGTTAAGGACCGGGCGTGCAAAAACCGCCTGCAGACGTGCTAGCAGATTCCTGGTAAAGGCGCGTTTTAAATAGTGAGAGATTAGTCCAACCGTACCTTCCATGGTTTTCAGCGCGACATTGCCGGTAAATCCATCGGTGACGACCACGTCTGCCTTGCCGTAAAAGATCTCGTCGCCTTCGATAAAACCGACATAGTTCAGGCTGCTCTGGTTGAGCTTGGCTGCCGCCGCCTTGACCGTATCGTGCCCCTTCGTATCTTCAACACCTATATTCAGCAGCGCGACCCTGGGCCGCTCAATATTGCGAATATCCGAGGCCACGATGGAGCCCATGAGCGCAAACTGGAACAGCTGTTCCGAATCACTGACGGTATTCGCGCCCAGGTCGAGCATATGGACCGTACCGCCGATTGACGGCAATTCAGCGATGATTGCTGGTCGATCGATGCCCGGCAGCATTTTTAAAACAAACTTGGCGGTCGCCATCAGGGCTCCGGTATTGCCAGCGCTGACGCACGCTGCTGCCTCCCCGCTCTTTACAAGGTTGATCGCGACGCGCATCGAGGAGTCTTTCTTCTTGCGCAAAGCATCGGCCGGTGCTTCCGACATGCCGACCACTTCTGTCGAGTGCCGGATCCTAAGACGCGATTCATTGCCGACAATTCGAGTGACGTGACCGGTCAGCTCTTTTTCATCGCCAACAAGGATGAGCTCCAGGTTGACGTGTTTATCGAGCGCCGCTTTT
>JAQWSV010000285.1 GCA_029243005.1 Woeseiaceae bacterium | reverse complement strand
CTTGCTGTCCGTACCCGGTAATGACGATACATCGGCTAGTACGTAGTAGGCGCCCTGGGGAACACAGGGAATCAGGCCGGCATCGGACAATCCAGAACACAGGATTTCGCGCTTCTTGCGGTATTTGTCTGACAGGTTTTTGAAGTACGCGTCATCCAGCTCAACAATGCCAGCCGCCGCGCCCATCTGCAGCGGTGTCGGTGCGCATACGTAAACAAGGTCGCTGAAGTTGCCAATCGCCTTCGCCCACTTTTCATCACAGATAGCATAGCCGATTCGCCAGCCCGTGATACTGAATGTCTTTGAAAGGCCGGAAATCGTAATCGTCCGCTCCCACATGTCCGGCAGGGTGGCCGCGCTAATATGCTCACCCTCATCAAAGATGAAGTGCTCGTAAATCTCGTCGGTAAAGACAAAAAGATCATGCCGCGCGGAAAACGCCGCGATGCTTTCCATTTCCTCCCTGGACCAGACTTTGCCTGACGGATTGGACGGTGTGTTGACGATGATTGCGCGTGTACGGCTCGTTACCGCCTTTTCGAGATCATCCATGGAGAACGACCAGTCGGGCGCGTGCGTCCGCACGAACACCGGCACGCCCTGGGTCGCGACAATCGTGCTTTCGTGATAGCTGTAATAGGGCTCGAACAGGAGTACTTCGTCACCCGGCTCCAGCAGAGCCAGACAGGCACAGTAGAGGGCACCGGTCGCACCCGCACTGACCACAATATTGGTCTCGGGGTCGACTGACAGGCCATAGTTTCTCTCATATTTACCGGCCAGGGCCTCACGAAGCTGGCGCGTACCATCATGACGGGAATAGCTATTGTCGCCGGCATCGATCGCGGCCCTGGCGGCAGCTACCACAGGCTCCGGAACCGCGAGATCGCAGACACCCTGCGACAGATTGACCCCGCCGACGCGCTCACATTCAACGCTCATCGCGCGCAGTTCGGACTTCCTGACCCATTCGTGGCGGGAACTTAAGTTCAGTGACATATCTTTAAATCCTCAAAGGTCTGGCTTCCAGGCCACAGCCTGTACCGTTAATTACCAAAATCGGAGTAGAATGATCATAGGCTATCAAATGATGCGCAAACAAATCTCAACATTCGCACCCGCCGTATTTGCATTCAGCCTCTTGCTGCCCTTCGCCGCGACAGCGCAGAATGGCGACGAGGACGAGGAACTCGTCTTCGATGAAAACACAGTTGATTGCATACAGGTGCGTAACATCCGCCGCACAGATGTACTCGATGACCGTAATATCCTGTTCCATATGCGCGGCAGGACTATCTATCACAACATGCTGCCGCGACAGTGTGGCGGCCTGGCGCGCGAAGAGCGCTTCTCTTACCAGACCAGTATCGGGCGACTCTGCCGCCTCAATAGCATTCGGGTGCTGTACGACGATCCGTTCGGACTGCGCGAAGGAAATCGTTGCGCACTTGGCCTCTTTCACAAGATTGATCGTGAAGATGCCAAGGCGATCAAGGAAGGCGTTGGCATGAGACCGGAAGCAAACCCCTTGCCGATGCCCGCACCTGAGAAAGTAGGCGGGCCCGAAGAAGAGTAAGGCGTTCGCGACTTCTAGCCGCGATGATCGAAGATGGCTGTCTTGATCAGGGCGTAAGCCGGCCCGCCCCGCTCTAATCCAAGATCTTTGACAGCCTCGCGCGTAATGCGCGCCTTCAGTGGCGTCCCGCCGACATCCACCGTCACCATGGCGAATGCCGACCCGGGCATTTCTATGATCTGCCCTACAGTCCCGAAAAGGACATTGCGTACGCTCAGGTTTTCCGGATAGCTCGTGGCGATAACGATGTCGGCCGCACTCACAGAGAGCCTGGCCTGATCTCCTTTCACGACCGTGGACATTTCGGGAACGGTCAACTGCTGATCGCCGAACAATACCTGCGTCAAACGAAGATCTGGCAAGTGTCCAGAAACCGTCACATTCAGTATGGACACGGGCTCAAACGGCAACGCATGGCCCGCGTACAATGCACCACCCAGTATTTCGGACGCGCCCCCAACCGCAGTGACGCGACCCTCATCGAGAGCGATCACTTTTTCAGCCAGTCGTACCATCTCGTGCACGGAATGGCTGACAAACAGAGACGGGATGCCAAACCGTGCCGGCAACGCCTCAAGATAAGGGAAAATGTCGTTTTTTGCGCGAACGTCCAGGGCGGCGAGCGGCTCATCAAGTAATAAGATTTTCGGGCCGCTGACCAGGGTACGAGCCAGTGCCACGCGTTGCGTTTCGCCACCGGATAAACCGTCTACATCACGCGACAACAAAGACCCGAGGTTCATCGCTACGATAACTTCTTCCTTCGCGTCAATGTCACTGGCTCGCGACCCGCGACTATGCGCAAATTCAAGATTGCCCTCGACACTCAAATGCGGGAACAGCCGCGCCCTTTGAAATACGTATCCGACTGGCCGATGGTGTGGCGGTACATTGCGTTGAACGGCGCTATCCTGCCAACGTTCATCGCCGAAGCCGATCGTCCCCAACGCAAGTGGTTCGAGGCCGGCAATGACGCGCAGGAGTGTGCTCTTGCCGCTGCCGCTTGGACCGAACAATCCAACCGTACCGTCAAGCGATTCGTTCAGATTGACGTCCAAACGGAAATTCGGATACGCCACCTGCACAGCGACGGAGAGGATCGTCGAGGGTAGCTCAGACATTGATCCCGTTCCCCCGCCGGATCGAATAGACCAACAACAGAACCGCAAATGCGAACGCGATCAATCCGACCGAAAGAATATGCGCCTCTGAATACTTGAGCGTCTCGACATGTTCATAGATCGCAATCGAAATTACCCGGGTCTCACCGGGGATGTTGCCCCCCACCATCAGAACGACACCAAACTCGCCGATCGTGTGTGCAAACGTCAGAACGGCGGCCGTGACGAAACCGCGTGCTGATAACGGGACTACGACGTAGAAAAAGGCGTCCAGCGGATTCGCCCGCAATGTGGCTGCCGCCTCGACCGGACCGCGCCCCACGGCGGAAAATGCGTTTTGCAGTGGCTGCACCATGAACGGCAGTGAATACACCACCGAGGCGATAACGAGTCCGGAAAAAGAAAACGTCAATGCTTCTCCCGTGACCTTTAGCCAGAAACCCCCGATAGGCGATGTCGGTCCGAGCGCAATTAGTATGTAGAATCCGAGCACCGTCGGGGGTAAGACGAGCGGCAGTGCGGTAACCGCTTCGATGGCGGGCCGCAAACGCGACTGCGTCCCGGACAACCACCAGGCAAGTGGCGTCCCGATGAACAACAGAATGACCGTCGTGACCGAAGCCAGCGCCAGTGACAGCCAAAGGGGTCCAAGGTCAGGCATTAGCACTCCTCACCGATATCCTGACGTTTTTATTATTTCACGCACGGCGTCATCTTGCAGGAAAGCGAGAAACCGGATCGCCGCTTCATTTTGCTTACCCCGTCGAAGCAACAATGCGTCCTGACGGATCGGCGGGTGCAAGTTCGCGGATACCTCGAGATAAGCTCCCTGCAGCCACTCGGGTTTCTGGTTGACTGCCGACAATGCGATGACTCCGGCGTCTGCATTGCCCGTCGCGACCAGCGAGAACGTCTGGCCGACATTCTCGCCGAATACCAGTTTTGCTTTGAGCGGTTCGGAAATGAGGGCGGCCTCTATCGCGGAACGAGCGGCTTGCCCATAAGGTGCGAGATCCGGATTGGCGATCGCCAGAACCCGCAGTCGTTCACTTCGCAACGAGTCTTCAAAATCGTCGCGCACCAGGTTGGGATCATTACTCCAGAACGCCAGCCTTCCCTCTGCATAGGTAAATCGCGAGCCGGCTACGCCGAGTCCGGATGCTTCCAGTACGGCCGGCCGTGCCTGGTCAGCCGCGAAGAACGCGTCAAAAGGTGCACCATTTTTTATTTGGGCAAACAACACGCCGGTTGATCCGCTGGACAAGCGAATGTGATGCGGTGATGACGACTGAAAATCGTCAGCCAACTGCTGCATAACCGGCTGGAAATTAGTCGCGACGGCAATCAGAGCCTCTTCGCCAACCGAGATACTTGGCATAAGCAAGAGCAGCAACAAGATTGAGCGGGTCATCGCTTATTGACACGGTGCCAATTCCGGGTCGGCGAAGACTTTTGCCGCCACCCATGATACGGATGCTTATCGAGTAGCTGTTTGTCCCGGAAAAAAAAGATCAAGACGACCCCGGCCACGAATCCGCCTACATGCGCCCAAAACGCGACGCCACCACCCTCGCTGCCGTAAGTGGAAAAACCACTCAATAACTGGACGAGAAACCAGTAACCCAACATGAGGAAAGCGGGGACGGCAATTGTCGTTATGTAAAAAACGAGGATGAATAGCATATGCACATGCACGCGAGGATAAAGCAGAATATAAGCGCCCATCACACCACCAATCGCGCCGGAAGCGCCGACCATAGGAATTCGTGATGCTGGGTCGGCAGCCACCTGGAAGGCCGCAGCCGCAAGACCGCACAGCAGGTAAAAAAGCACGAATCGCGAAGGTCCCATCGAATCTTCAACGTTGTTGCCGAATATCCAGAGAAACCACATGTTGCCGATAATATGCATCCAGCCACCATGCATGAACATGGATGTCACCGTCGTATACCAGCTTGATGCGTCTCCAATAACGCATGACACGCCGGCACCCAAGGGCAATTGCGTGCCAGCCGGCACGAGGCCGAGGAGTTCGCCCGAGATCAGGCCATACTGGCAAACGGACGCTGCCAGCCCGTTGCCCGACCCCATGCCCTGGAGGAAGATCCATGATACGAGGTTCAGAAAAACGATCGTCAGCGTGGCAAACGGAAACAGGATCTGCGGATTGTCATCTTTAATCGGAATCATCTAAGTGTCCGCGCGACGGCAATCAGGCCATTGCGGTCTGTGATTCGGAACTCCTCGATGCCCGAATGGCTGCGAACGCTTCAGCAAGAATGGCGGACTGGTCCGCATTCATCGCGGCGACGTTTACGCGCGCGTTAGGTAGCATGTAGACATGGTAATCGCGTTCCATCTGCAGTTGTTCGTCTGCCGTAATCGGTAGGCACGAGAACATGCCCTGCTGCCTTTTGATAAAGGCTGCATCGAAACCCGGGTTGGCTGTTTCCAGCGTTTCCCGAAGCGATTCGCGCATCGCATGCACATGCGCCTTTACCGCATTGAGTTCTTCACGCCACATAAGCTCTAGCTCTGGCGTCGACATAATTTCGTGCACGACCGCTGCACCGTGGTCCGGCGCCATGAAATAGAGCTGCCGCACTGTATCCCGCAATTTTCGCCGGACACTTTCTACGTCGCTTCCATCCGGGGATACGATAACGGACAGGAGGCCTGCCCGCTCACGATATATGCCGAACGACTTTGACGACGATACAGTCAGCAGCATTTGCGACACGCACTTGGCAAACGCACGAACACCGGCAACGTCCTCTTCAATACCTTCGCCAAAACCCTGATATGCGATATCGACAAACGGCAATGCCCCTGTCTGGTTGACGACCTCTGCTAGATCAATCCACTGGTCAACTGTCATATCCTGGCCCGTCGGGTTGTGGCAACAACCGTGCAGCAACAGGACGTCGTTTTCCTTCATCTCGCGCAGGTCTTCCAGCATACCCTTGAAATCGAGCAAGCCGTTTGGCTGGTCGTAATAACGATAGCTGCAGAGGGACAAAC
>JAQWSV010000298.1 GCA_029243005.1 Woeseiaceae bacterium | reverse complement strand
AAAAAGTCCAACGAAGATGGCGACGTGAATCACCACTGACATCAAGTGAGATGCAATGTCGTAGCGGCCGATCATCGGCGATGCTTCCGTTTACTCCGGCACCGGATACGTATTTAGCGGATCGGTCACGAAACCCACTCTGTCGGCACCAGCCTGCTGTAATAGCACCATGGCCCCAACGACGTTGCCGTACGGGACTGCACGATCCGCCTTGACCAGCACCGGGGCGTCCGGACGATTTCGCAGTACCGCCGCCGTTCGGGCGATGACCTCCTGACTCCCCTGCGGTGCCTCTTCGTCGTCGCCAATATTGATGTACAGGTTGCCGGCTTCGTCGACGCTCAGAACGATCGGTACGTCGTTCTGGTCTCCGTCAATCGGATCCGCGGCAGCCTCCGGCAAATCCACAACAATACCCTGGGTCAGTAAGGGTGCGGTCACCATAAAAATAATGAGCAGGACAAGCATAACGTCGATGTAGGGAACGACGTTGATTTCACCCATCAGTCTGCGTTTTTGCAATGGTGAGGCCATGTCACTCCACCTTTGACTTCGCGCGCGCATGGCGCTGCAGGATGCTAGAGAACTCCTCCGTGAAACCGTCGTAGCGAATCTCGAGGCGGACGACCTTGTCCGCATACCGGTTGTAGCCAATCACGGCGGGAATGGCTGCGAACAACCCGAGTGCCGTCGCAATCAGCGCCTCTGCAATGGGCCCTGCAACGGTCGCCAGCGTTACCGATTGCATATTCCCGATTTGCATAAAGGCGCTCATGATACCCCAGACAGTGCCAAACAAACCGACGTAAGGACTGGTCGATCCGATCGTCGCCAGCGTTGCAAGCCCCTGTTCCAGCCGGTCGACTTCGCGCATCTGTGCGACTCGCATTGCGCGCTGGCATTCGTCGACCACCTTCTCGGCGGAGACGTCGCCCGCTTGGCTCAATCGATTGAATTCCCGAAATCCGGCCTCGAAGATACTGGCCATTCCGGCACTACCATCTTTCTGGCGAGTTGCACTGCGATAAAGGGTATTAAGATCACCACCGGACCAGAACGAAGACTCAAATTCGTCAGACGCCGTCTTGGTCTTGCGAATAAGCACCCGCTTTTGCCAGATAATCCGCCACGATACATATGACGCCGCCAACAAGAGCAGCATGACCACTTGCACCGGCCAACTTGCTTCCAGCACCAGCTGTACGACGTCCATATTCATATTCATTTACATACCTTCCTCTAAAATAAAGGGCGTCGCGTCGCTTGAGTCGCTCATGCAGCCCGTTCCAATCTCAGGATTTATCGAAAAGCGGCAATTCCGGCGCCACATCGGGGGTCGGAGGCGTCAGTCCGAAATGCAGATAGGCGTTGTTCGTGGCAACTCGGCCACGTGCTGTACGCATCATGAAGCCCTGCTGGATCAGATAGGGTTCCAGTACGTCTTCGATCGTACCGCGTTCCTCGCCGAGGGCTGCGGAGAGTGACTCGACACCGACGGGACCACCATTGAATTTCTCAATGATCGTATGTAGGAGTCGCCTGTCCATTGCATCGAAACCATTAGGATCGACCTCGAGCATATCCATTGCTCTGATCGCGACTGACTCAGTGACAACACCGTCCGCTTCGACCTCAGCATAGTCGCGGACTCTTCGAAGGAGCCGATTGACAATCCGGGGGGTGCCGCGCGCCCGCCTCGCGAGCTGCTTGGCACCGCCGTCCTCGACTTTAAGACTCAGAATACCGGCGGAGCGACAGGCTATATCGTGCAGTTCGGACGGCGAATAAAATTCGAGGCGTTGCACGATACCAAAGCGGTCCCTGAGTGGCGACGTGAGCAGACCAGCGCGTGTCGTCGCACCGACGAGCGTAAAAGGTGGCAGATCGAGCTTGATTGAACGCGCTGCAGGCCCTTCGCCAATCATGATGTCCAGCTGAAAATCTTCCAAGGCCGGATACAGGACCTCTTCTACGACAGGGCTCAATCGATGTATTTCATCCACAAACAACACATCATTGGGTTCAAGGTTGGTGAGTATCGCAGCGAGGTCCCCCGGACGTTCGAGTACAGGCCCTGACGTCTGACGCAGGTTCACGCCCATCTCGTTGGCGACGATATGGGCCAGTGTTGTCTTGCCAA
>JAQWSV010000244.1 GCA_029243005.1 Woeseiaceae bacterium | reverse complement strand
GTTATTGGAGCTCGTACCAATTCCGCGAATCGAGAAGTTGGACGTCGTTGCAGTCTGGCTTTGACCAACGACCAGGCCAGGCGCGTACTGCTGCATATCGAACACATCCTTGATACCGGCATTCACAATCTCCTCACCGGTAATCGCGGTAACAGCGATCGGAATGTCCTGGATGTCTGCCGCACGCTTCGTGGCAAATACAATGATCTCTTCAAGCACCGGGTCGTCTTGTGACCAGGCTGGCAGGCACAGTCCAGCAGCCGCCAGCAATACCGCGCTTCTTTGAAGAATCTGTGAAATAAATGAATGGGTGTTGGTCGCCATTGCTTCACCTCCGTTAATCTTTTTCTGCACCCGGTTGAGCGTATCGACCGGACCCGCCTCGAACCCTCGCGAAAATACTGTCTTGAAGGGCTGCTGGGACTAAATTGTGGCCGAAGGATAACATGTAATTGCCTGATTCGGACCAATGAAAACCTGAGGAAAAGGTTATTTATCCGGGTTATAGACGCCATATCATCCGTCAAGTATGAAGAATCTTCCGGAAGCCTCTGGAAGCACACCTGCAAAGGTTTCAGGTCTGGGGCAAAGTTCTGTTAAATTGCCTCACCACTCAATGCCCCAAACCGACAATAAGGACTATCGATGCACGGACTGATCATGGAGTCCGAACTCCTCATATCCTCGATTCTGAGACATGCCGACGCCAATTTTGCGGATCGAGAAATCGTCTCGGTAACTGTGGACAATCCGCTGCACCGATACACCTACGGCGATTGTTTCCGCCGGGCCCGGCAGCTGGCGAATGCCCTGGACAAGCTCGGATTATCACGCGGTGACAGGGTCGCGACCCTGGCCTGGAACGACTATCGGCACCTCGAGGCCTATTACGCGATTGGCGGCGCAGGCTACGTTTGCCATACGGTTAACCCCAGACTCTTTCCAGAGCAGATCGTTTACATTATCAATCATGCTGAGGACAAATGGGTCTTCGTGGACCTGTTGGTCCTGCCACTTATCGAGCAAATTGCGGATCAATTGAACGCAGTCGAGGGCATCGTTGTCATGACCGACGATGCGCACATGCCGGAAACGAGCCTGGAAAACGTCCGCTCTTACGAGTCACTGATTGTTGATGAAAGCGACGAATACGAATGGCCGGAACTTGACGAGCGCTCTGCAATGGCGCTGTGCTACACCTCCGGCACGACGGGCAATCCAAAGGGTGTGCTGTACCATCACCGTTCACAGATTTTGCATGCGTATGCTGCCGTTATGCCAGACGTCATGGGCCTAAGCAGTTTCGATTGTGTCCTTCCGGTTGTGCCTCTGTTCCACGTTAATGCCTGGGGCGTTCCGTACGCCGCTGTGATGACCGGCTGCAAGCTAGTTCTTCCAGGGCCGAAAATGGGCGACGGTGAGACGCTCTATCAGCTGATGGAAGGCGAAGAGGTAACCATTTCATTGGGTGTGCCGACAGTTTGGCTCGGACTTCTGCAGTACGCGAAGGACTCTGGCAAGAAACTGAACACCTTGCAGCGCACGGTCATCGGCGGTGCTGCTGTGCCCGAGATGATGATTCGCCAGTTCCGTGACGATCATGACGTCGATGTCATCCAGGGATGGGGCATGACCGAGATGAGCCCACTGGGCACGGTGAGTACGCCCAAGGCTGGCACCGAGGATCTAGATGCTGATGAAATGATTACTTTAAAGGCCAAAGCAGGGCGCAGTATCTGCGGTGTCGAAATGCGTATCGTCAACGACGACGGTGAAGCGCTGCCCTGGGACGGCGCGGCCTATGGCGCCCTGCAGGTGCGGGGTCCCTGGGTCTGCAGCGACTATTTTAAGCTTGACGGTGAAGGCGGGGCGCATACAGATGACGGCTGGTTCGAGACGGGCGATGTTGCGACTATCGATCCGATGGGCTACATGGCGATTACGGACCGGACCAAGGACGTCATCAAGTCGGGTGGCGAATGGATCAGCTCGATTGACGTCGAGAACACAGCGATGGGCCATGACGCCGTCTCCGAAGCGGCCGTCATCGGTGTGCCGCATCCGAAATGGAGCGAGCGGCCCCTGCTCATCATCATCCGGGCGAATGGTGCTGAGCTGACCCGGGAGGAGATGCTCGGCTGGCTCGAGGGCAAGATCGCGAAGTGGTGGATTCCCGACGATGTCGTCTTCGTTGATGAAATTCCGCATACTGCGACTGGCAAAATCAAGAAGATCGAATTGCGGAAGCAGTTCGCGGATTATGATCTGCCCGACTGATAGACTTCCGGTCAGGTTTTTACTTTGGGTGAACTATGGCTAACGCCTTACGGCTCTGGGGTTTGAGAGCGATCGTCACGGGCGCCGCGAGTGGCATCGGTGAAGCAATCGTGCGGACTTTGATCAAACATGGCGCCGAGGTACTCGCGGTCGACTCCGCCAATAGCGACATCGACAGGCACTTTAATTCCGTTCGTGGCGTGCATGGCGCTGTCGTGGATATCAACGCACCGGATGTGGCGACCCAGATGGCCAAGATGGCGTCAACCGAGCTCGGTGTTGTAGACATCGTTGTCTGCAACTTCAATCTATATGCCGATGCGCCGATCTCGGATGGCGATGAAGAATCGCTCAACCAAATGGTGTCCCGCAAAACCAAACTCGTTGAAGATATCACTGAGCATTTATTGCCGCTGATGAAGAGCAGTCCGGCAGGTCGAGTTATTGTCCTGGGATTTAATCGCAGCGTATTCAGCCAGGACGGTTCCGAGAGCTATGCGAAATCCGAAGTCGCCATTGCGGAGCTGACGAGTGGTCTTGCAGCCGATACCGCACAGCACGGGATCAACGTGAACTACATCCAGCTGGGCGCCATCATGACGCCGGAGAGTCGCCGGGTGTTTAACAATGACAAGGCACTGCGCGACTTTTGTATTGAGCGTTCGGCCGCCAAACGTCTCGGTGAGCCGGTCGATATCGCCAAAGTCGCGCTGTTCTTGGCAACCGATGATTCGGTCTTCGTTAGTGGCACGGGAATCGCTGTCGACGGTGGCACGGCCGGCAAGTAAAGGCGCTGCTCATGGATCCGGTACTTGGCGACCTGCTTCATCTCCTGAAGCTAGAGCGAATCGAAACCAATATCTTCCGCGGCGAAAGCCTCGATATTGGTGGTGCGCAGGTATTCGGCGGGCAAGTGCTAGGTCAGGCCCTGTCCGCGGCGCAGCACACGGTGGATAATCGTCGTGCGCACTCGTTGCACGCGTACTTCTTGCGTCGTGGTGACATGAATGCGCCGATCATCTATGACGTGGACCGTTCGAGAGATGGTGGAAGTTTTTCTGTTCGGCGCGTGGTCGCCATCCAGCACGGACGGCCGATATTCAATTTTGCAGCTTCGTTCCAGTCGCCGGAGAGTGGACTGGAACATGCGGCCGAAATGCCCGATATCGAGGGACCGGAGGGTTTACCAGACCTGACTGAAGTGCCCCCGCAGATCCTGAAGAAGATCCCCGAGAAGATGCACCGCTTCCTAACAGCAAAGCGTGCATTTGAGTTTCGTCCCCTGGCGCCAATGGATTTCATCTCGCCCGAACCACGGCCGCCGAGAAAATACGTCTGGATCAGGGCAGTCGATGCGCTTCCCGACGAACAGGCCCTGCACCAGAACCTGCTCGCCTATGTGTCGGACTATGAATTGCTCGGGACCGCCACGTTGCCACACGGTTTGCCATTTGGTCAGGGCAGGGTGTTGATGGCGAGTCTTGATCACGCGATGTGGTTTCACCGCGACGTCAAGATCGACGACTGGCTGCTTTATGCCATGGACAGCCCTAATGCCTCGGGCGCGAGGGGTCTGGCGCGCGGTCAGATATTTGCGCGCGACGGGATGCTTGTAGCATCCACTGCGCAGGAAGGTCTAGTTCGCGTTTTGTCGGAAGAGGGTGCAGAGAAACGCCGCACGGACCCGCGGCAGCAGAAGTAGTCAGTCGGTGTAAAGTCCGTAAGCGATCAGTTCCTCGCGGTTCAACAGGTGAATCTGGTCGAACGGGATCGCGAACATGTCATCGACCAGGCGTTCGGCTATCTCGATGGATCGAAAGTAATCCTTGAGCCGCCGGCTGACGCGTGCGATCTCCGAGTTGTTGGCGGACGCATAATAAGCGCCGCGCGTGCGATCGAACTGGCCTGGTCCATGGATACCGATGCGGGACGGCAGGTCCGGGTCTCCATTGATATTGAATTCCAGCTCTTGGTCGTCGGCTGCCGAGAAGAGTACGACGCAGGCGCTTAAGCAAACGGATTGATGGTCTTCTGCAATTTTTGCAATGACAAGACTAGCACTGAAAATCTCGCTTTGGCGTATCAGACGCGCCATCGAGATTGCCGCATCGGCATCACCGCCGCGGGAATCGAGAACCAGTGAGGTAACACGGAATCCCAGGGCCGTTGCGCGATCGACAACACGAGAGAACAGGGCGGCACCTTCACGATTGATGATGCCTAGAATCCGCAAGCTGATTCGACAACCCGCTCCGTATTCGACTGTCGACAACGACGTGACGAAGTCATCCGCGGCGATGTACCAGTCGCAATGCTCGAGGACTTCGTTACCGGAGTACTCCGTTTCAAGATAGATCGTCGTCTGCGGCGACCGCTCGAGAATGTCGTAATTTTGTGCACGTAACGAATCGGAATGGCTGGCGCAGCTGGCAGCCAGCAGTGTCGCGACGTACCCGCTGACCCGAATGCTCACATTGCAGTGACGGCTGCCTAGTGTCCGGAGGCCTGTGCAGCCACCGCGGCAGCGGCTGCTGCAATCGCTTCCTGGTCACCCAGAAACTTGCGTGACAAAGGTTTCAGGTCATCGTCCAGCTCGTACTCGATGGGGACACCCGTGGGAATATTGAAGCCGGTAATCTCATCTTTAGAGAAGTCATCCAGCATCTTGACCAGTGCGCGCAGGCTGTTGCCGTGCGCCGCAATGAGAACGTTTTTGCCGGCCTTCAATTCCGGCACAACGAGTTCGTTCCAGCATGGAATGACGCGTTCCAGCGTCGTCGCCAGCGACTCGGTGGAAGGCAGGCCTTCGATACCAGCATAGCGCAGGTCATGCGATGGGTGTCCTTCGTCATCTGCTGCGAGTTCAGGGGGCGGCGTTGCGTAGCTGCGTCGCCAGATGTGAACCTGCTCGTCACCATACTTGGCAGCGGTTTCGGCTTTGTTCAGCCCCTGCAGCGCGCCATAGTGTCGTTCGTTCATTCGCCAGTCGCGGACGACGGGCATCCACATGCGATCCATTTCATCGAGCATGATCCAGAGCGTCCGAATGGCACGCTTCAGAAGCGATGTAATGGCGATATCGAATTCGTAATCAAGCTCACTGAGCAGGCGGCCCGCCTCTCTGGCTTCGGCCACGCCTTTTTCCGTCAGGTCGACGTCGACCCAGCCCGTGAA
>JAQWSV010000205.1 GCA_029243005.1 Woeseiaceae bacterium | reverse complement strand
GCTCGAGCAGAGCGAGCTGTTCCTCGAGATCGTCGAGCCGTTTCTTGGAGGCGTCATCCGGTTCCTTGTTGAGCGCTTCCCGTTCAATTTTCAGCTGGATGATGCGCCGCTCGAGCCTGTCCATCGCTTCTGGCTTCGAATCGATTTCGATTCGGATGCGCGATGCCGCTTCATCGACGAGGTCGATCGCCTTGTCAGGTAGCTGTCGATCCGAAATATAGCGGTGTGACAACGTCGCGGCCGCCACGATTGCCGGGTCCGTGATTTCGACACCGTGATGGACTTCATAACGCTCTTTAAGCCCTCGAAGAATCGCGATGGTGTCTTCCACCGTCGGTTCTTCTACCAAGACCTTTTGAAACCGCCGCTCGAGTGCTGCGTCTTTTTCCAGGTACTTACGATATTCGTCCAGCGTTGTTGCGCCGACACAATGAAGTTCGCCACGCGCGAGTGCCGGCTTCAGCATGTTGCCAGCATCCATTGACCCTTCGGCCTTGCCAGCACCTACCATCGTGTGCAGCTCGTCAATGAACAGAATGATCTGACCTTCCTGCTTGGCAAGGTCGCTGAGCACGGCTTTGAGACGTTCCTCGAATTCACCGCGAAATTTCGCACCGGCAATCAGGGCGCCCATGTCGAGCGACAGAATCCGCTTGTTGCGCAAACCCTCTGGAATCTCATTATTGACTATGCGCTGCGCCAGACCCTCGATAATCGCCGTCTTGCCGACGCCGGGTTCGCCGATCAGGACAGGATTATTTTTGGTTCGCCGCTGCAGTATCTGGATCGTCCGGCGGATTTCGTCATCTCGGCCGATGATCGGGTCCAGCTTGCCCTGCTCGGCACGCTCCGTCAGGTCGATCGTGTACTTCTCCAGCGCCTGCCTCGTGTCCTCTGCGTTTGGATCATTGACCTGCTGCCCGCCACGAATCTCATCGATCGACCTCTCCACCGCGCCGCGGACAGCCCCCGCCTGTTCGAGCAGCGCCTTCAGGGAGGAGGAATCATCCAGTGCGGCGACCACGAAGAGCTCGCTGGAGATGTATTGATCTTCACGCTCCTGTGCGAGTTTGTCGGTCAGGTTCAGCAGCTTCGACAAGTCATTCGAAATGTGGATTTCGCCACCGGTGCCTTCCACCTTGGACAGCCGATCCAGCGCCTTACCAAGCTGCGATCTGAGCAGATTTACATTAACACCGGATTTCGCAAAAAGACCGCGTACCGAGCTGCCCTGCTGATCGAGCAAGGCCACCAGGACGTGTGCCGGTTCGATAAACTGGTGATCAAGACCGACCGCTAGCGACTGCGCCTCGGCGAGCGCCATTTGAAATTTGCTTGTCAGTTTATCCATTCGCATTGGCGTATCCAGAGAGCGGGTTGTGACCCGCTGAAAGACAGATTGCTCAATAAATTGCGTCTTTCCCGCCTATTTCAAGCGTTCAGGACGCCCTGTAAACAAAGGCGGCCATGCGCCCGCACTGGCCATCTCGGCGATAGGAAAAAAAGCGTTCCTGATCGCCGTAGGTGCACAGTCCGCCACCGGAAATATTGCGGACGCCCGCAAGCGCCAAGCGCCGCCGCGCAAGACCATACAGGTCCGCCTGCCAACGATCATTATCATTCCGTACGAAGCAACTTCCTGCCACGACATCAGCCTCAAGAAACGCGTCCCTGACCTCATCACCCACTTCGAAGGCGTCCTGTGATATTGCGGGACCGAGCCATGCATGTAACTCGGCCGGCGAGGCCGCAAACCCGGCAATCGTGTTTTCGAGCACGCCTGCAACCAGTCCGCGCCAGCCGGCGTGGGCTGCCGCAACCTGGGCACCGTCGTCACTGCAGAAAAGCACCGGCAGACAATCCGCTACCATTACTGCGCAGATAGTGCCGACCTGGCGCGTCAATGCTGCATCAGCCTCCGTTTCCGGTGACGGCTCGATCGCGACCATCGCACTGTGCACTTGGTTGAGCCAGACCGGTTCTGCAGGGAGACTCAGCGTGTTAATCATCGCCTGCCGATTGGCAACGACCGCGGCAGGATCATCACCCACGTGAGCGCCAAGATTCAGGGCGTGATAGGCGCCCTGACTTTCACCGCCAGTACGTGTTGTACACCCTGCGATGATGCCCTCTGGCGCGGACCAGTCAGCACAGATCATATCTTCCACATACATCATGCCGTCGCGTCCTCACGCAGGCAGTTCAAAATATCGGCATAGTCCTCTGGCGGATCGTACTGAACGTCCACCTGTTTTCCGGTTGTCGGATGGGCGAATACCAGCCGCGTTGCATGCAAGGCCTGCCGACGAAATTCCCGCAATGCAAGCACCAGCCCTTCAGAGGCACCACCCGGCAACTGGAGCCTCCCCCCGTAAGTAGCATCACCGATCAGTGGATGGCGACGGTACGCCATGTGCACACGGATCTGGTGGGTACGTCCGGTTTCTAGTTCCACCCGAATCGAGGTATGCGCACGAAACCGCTCCAGTACACGGTAGTGGGTAACGGCGGCCTTGCCCTCTTCGCGGACGCTCATCTTGCGACGATCCACCGGATGCCGGCCGATGGGCGCATCGATCGAAGCGCCACCCGTCAGCACACCGTTGCATAAAGCCAGGTAATGTCGCGAAATTTCGCGCTCACTGAGGGCGCGCACCAACGCCGTATGGGCGGACAGAGTCTTACCGACCAGCAACAGTCCGCTGGTGTCCTTGTCGAGGCGATGCACGATACCTGCGCGCGGCAACTCCTTTAGAGAAGGCATGTGGTGCAACAATCCGTTCATCAGCGTGCCACGCAGGTTGCCCGCCCCCGGATGCACGACGAGGCCAGCCGGTTTATTGACGACCAGCAGGTCGTCATCCTCCCAGGCAAGGTCAAGTGCGATCGGCTCCGGCTCACTCGTCACCTGGTCCTCGACCTTAGGATTTAACATAACCTTCTCGCCGCCAGTTATGACATCCCGTGGCCGACAGGTCCGGGCGTCGAGGGTGACCTGCCCGTCCAGAATCCAGGCCTTCAGACGGCTGCGAGAGTACTCCGGAAACATCTGTGCCATGGCCTGATCCAATCGTTGACCCGACAGGCTTTCAGGAATGGCTTTCTGGAGTAGTTTCTGGGCCATTTAGCGAGCGTTCCGGCAACATGGACGAATCGAAGTTTACGGTATACTTGCCGATCGCGCCGGTTTGTTGCAAAGTCCGGCCGCTGCTCGCATCAGGCTGGCAGACCATTAAGACATGACACGAATCTTCAGCAAATTGACTCAGGCGGCCAGCGCCGCCGGGACCGGTACCTCACACCGCGGCAGACGGCTCATCGTGCTTGCCGCACTCGCCCTTTTTGCGGCCGGCTGTGCTGGCACGGAGGAAGAGTACGACCTGACGACCGGTATTCGGGAGGCCTATCTCGAGGCGCAGGATGCGATGACCGTCGGCAACTATCGCAAAGCCGTCGGCATTTTCGAGGCGCTGCAGGCGCGCTTCCCCTTCAGCCAGTTTGCAACCCAAATCCAGCTGGAGCTCGCCTATTGTTATTACAAGGCCGGAAGCGTCGAGCAGGCAATTGATGCCGCCGACACCTTCCTGCGGGAAAACCCAACGCACAACCGGGTCGACTATGCGATGTATGTGAAAGGCCTCGCTTATTTCGAGCGCGGCCAGACCTTTCTTGAAAGACTGTTTCGTAAAAGCGTCGACGCGCGTCCACCCCGTGATGGCGAACTGGCGTTCTCGACGTTCAGCCGTATGGTCGAGCGCTACCCGGCGAGTCTCTATGCAGCCGATGCGCAGCAGCGCATGGTCTTCCTAAAGAATAGACTGGCGTCTTACGAGAATGCCGTCGCCCGCTTCTACCTCGAACGCGATGCATATATTGCGGCACTCAATCGTGCCAGAACCGCCATCGAGGTCTACCACGGTGCTGACAGCGCGGAAGAATCATTACGAATCATGATTGAGTGCTACGACGGCCTAGGCATGACCGAACTGGCGAATGACACCCGCCGCGTGCTGCAAAAGAACTTCTCGACCGATCCGGTCGCACAGAACTAATACCTCGTCCAAGAGGGCTATTACTTATTCCGGAAATGTGTATTTGGAGGTGATTGGATATCGCCAATCCCTACCAAACGCCCTGCTCGAGATCCGGACCCCCGGTGGCGCTTGTCGCCGCTTGTACTCGTTGCGCTTGACCATCTCGAGGACCCGAACAACGACGTCACGGTCGAAGCCTTTCTCGACGATTTCCTGCACTGACAAATCCTTTTCGATAAATGCTTCGAGAATCGGATCGAGTACGTTGTAGTCCGGCAATGAATCCGTGTCCTGCTGATTCGGCCGCAACTCCGCAGATGGGGGCCGCGTAATGACGCGCTCAGGTATGACTTCGCCCCGGGTGCTGCGATAGCGCGCCAACCTGTACACCAGCGATTTGCTGCAATCCTTGATGGGCGCAAAGCCGCCGGCCATATCCCCGTATAACGTGGCATAGCCCACGGCCATTTCGCTCTTGTTGCCGGTGGTCAACAGCATCCAGCCGGTCTTGTTCGAAATCGACATGAGCAGCAATCCACGACACCGGGCCTGGATATTTTCTTCGGTAACGTCCTCATCCCGGCCAGCGAAAATCTTGCTGAGCTGTGCCACCGTCGCTTCATACATTGGCTCGATGGGAATGACGTCGTACCGGATACCGAGCAGCGCCGCCTGGCTGGCCGCATCTTCCTGGCTCATGTTGCTGGTGTAGCGGAATGGCATCATGACCGCGCGCACCCGATCGGCGCCCAGTGCATCGACGGCGATGGTTGCAACCAGTGCAGAATCCACACCACCCGACAATCCCAAGATGACGCCTGGAAAGCCATTCTTGTTCACGTAGTCTCGTGTACCGCAGACAAGCGCCTCGTAAACGCTTCGTTCGACGTCGAATTGCGGTTCGATGTCACCCGACGACGGTTTGACCTCGGACCCATCGGCGACAAACTCAACCCGATGCAACCCTTCCTCAAACGGCGGTGCGCGAAAGCAGATCTCGCCGTCACGATCCATCGTGAATGATCCGCCATCGAATACGAGCTCGTCCTGTCCACCGACCATGTTGACATAAATCAGGGGAATACCGGCTTCGCTGACACGTTTCCGGGCAACAGACTCCCGATGTTCCTGGCTGTCGATCTCGTACGGTGATCCATTGGTCGCTATGATGATTTCCGCGCCGGCAGCACGACAGGCGGCGACGGGACCGCTCTGCCAGATGTCTTCGCAGATGGTGACGCCCAGGCGAATGCCGTTCAACGTAAAGACGGCAGCCTCGCGTCCCGCCTTAAAGTACCTTTCTTCATCGAAGACACGGTAGTTCGGCAGCAGGTGCTTACGGTATTGGGCGACCGGATGCCCATCTTGGAAAACGACGGCCGCGTTATGGATGTCGCCACCTTCGTATTCGGGATAACCGACGAATACGGCGATATCACGCGCAGTCGAACGAATCTTCTCCATGGCGTTCGCGACACGGCGCTGGAGTCCAGAGTGAAATAACAGATCTTCGGGTGGATATCCGCAGACGCTCAGTTCTGGAAAGATCACGAGGTCCGCCTGCATCTCGTCATGCGCACGGACGCAGTAATCCAGAATCCGAGTAGTATTGCCTTCGACGTCACCCACAACAAAATCAAGTTGGGCCAGCGCCACTGTGATCCTGTCACCCATAATTGACTCCGTATTGGACGGACGGTCTAACCGTTCATGAGTTCAAGCATCATGCTTCCAAGTTCGGCCGGTGACCGCACGGTCGCGACACCCGCCACCTCTAGCGCACGAAATTTGTCTTCGGCGGTGCCTTTGCCTCCGGCAATGATAGCGCCGGCATGCCCCATTCGCTTGCCTGGCGGTGCAGTCACACCCGCGATGTAGGCAACGACCGGCTTGCTAACGTTGGACTGGATGAACTCGGCCGCCGCTTCTTCATCGGTGCCACCAATTTCGCCGACCATGACCACGCCTTCGGTTTCGGTATCGGCCTCGAAGAGTTCGAGACAGTCGATAAAGTTCATGCCGCGAACCGGGTCGCCACCTATTCCAATGCAGGTGCTCTGGCCGAGACCATTGGTCGTGGTCTGGTAAACAGCCTCATAGGTTAGTGTACCCGAGCGGGACACAACGCCAATCTTGCCTTTCTGGTGAATGAAGCCGGGCATGATGCCGATCTTGCATTCTTCCGGCGTGATAATACCCGGGCAATTGGGACCGATCAGGCGGCAATCGTAGCTTGCAAGCGCGGACTTAACCTTGACCATGTCGAGCACGGGGATTCCTTCGGTGATACAGACAATCAGCCCGACGCCATTATCCGCCGCTTCAAGAATCGCGTCGGCTGCGAAAGATGCCGGCACATAGATCATGCTGACATCCGCGTCGGTTTCGGCGACGGCCTCACGCATCGTGTTGAAGACCGGCACACCGAGGTGCTCCTGCCCGCCACGACCCGGCGTAACACCGGCGACCACTTGCGTGCCATAGTCGATGCACTGCTCGGTATGAAACGATCCCTGGTTGCCAGTTATTCCCTGGCAAACGATTTTGCTGTCTTTATTGACCAGAATACCCATCTATGGTGAATCCCTGTCAGCTGCCAGCCGCTGAAACAGCTTTTTTTGCAGCGGCCGTCAGATCGTCTGCTGCAATGATGTCCAGTCCGCTTTCTGCGAGGAGCTTGCGTCCTTTCTCGACGTTGGTTCCTTCCAGCCGTACGACGACCGGCACTCTCACCCCGACTTCCTTTACCGCCGTGATGATGCCTTCGGCAATCAGGTCGCAACGCACGATGCCGCCAAAAATGTTGACGAGAATAGCCGCGACATTCGAGTTCGACAGAATAATTTTGAATGCTTCCGTAACGCGTTCAGCCGTCGCACCGCCGCCGACATCGAGGAAGTTGGCCGGATCACCACCGTGAAGCTTGATGAGGTCCATCGTCGCCATGGCGAGTCCGGCGCCGTTAACCATGCAGGCGATATTGCCATCAAGTGATACGTAATTAAGGTCATGCCCCGCCGCCTCACGCTCGGTCGGATCCTCTTGGCTGGTATCACGGAGATCCTTGAGCCGAGCCTGGCGATACAGCGCATTGGCCTCTATATTGATCTTGGCATCCAGTGCCACGACATCGCCCGCCGTCGTTACGATCAGCGGATTCACTTCGACCAGACTGGCATCGCACTCCTGAAACAGCCGGTACAACCCAGCAATCAAGTCAGCAAACTGTCGGCTCTGCCTAGTGTCGAGCCCCAGTCCGAAAGCCAGTTGCCTGGCCTGGTATGGCTGTAGACCGGCATCCGATGAAACAGCCACCGTGATGATCTTCTCGGGCGTTTCCTCCGCGACCTGCTCGATATCCATGCCACCGGCCGCAGATGCGATGAATGAAATCTTGCTGACTTCGCGGTCGACCAGCATGCTGAGATAGAGTTCGCGGTTTATGCTCGAGCCGGCCTCAACGTACACCGTGTTGACGGGTAGCCCTTCAGGACCCGACTGATGCGTGACCAGCTGCGTGCCCAGCATGTCCGTCGCAAACTTACGAACCTCGTCAGCGCTGCGTGCGAGCTTGACGCCGCCCGCCTTGCCGCGACCGCCCGCGTGCACCTGTGCCTTGACAACCCAAAGATCGCCGCCGAGTGATTCCATCGCAGCGACAGCCTCGTCCGGTGTATTCACCTGAACACCCTGAGGAACCGGTATGCCGTACTCGGCAAACAGCTGTTTTGACTGATATTCGTGAAGATTCATTACGGCTTTGTTCTTTGGCAGATGAAAAGTCGCGGGTATTTTGTCGGAAAGCCACTTAAGACGCAAAATTCCCGGCGTGCTTCGACTACAATCTCGGCTGGAGGGCCAACGCCCGGACGTTCTACGGAGTATATGAACCAGGCACTCACAGATACCCGCATTCAGAGGACTGATTCGCCGCTGCAGCGAGCCATCGACGAGTCCGATCTAACCTGGCGCGTGCTGAGCACCCTGAACGTCTTTCGCATTGTCCTGGCGCTGATCGTCATCGCCCTGTTTTTCGCTGGCGACGGACCGAGACTGATAGGTGATCGCTACCCCACTGTGTTCGCTGCCACGGCAGCAGGCTACCTCGTATTCGCGGTAGTCACGAGCTTCGCGATACGCCGGCGATGGGTAACAGCCGGACCGCAGATTCTTACCCAAATCCCCATCGACATCACCGCCATTGTCATATTGATGCACGCCAGTGGCGGCATCAGCAGCGGTATCGGCGGCCTACTCGTCGTCTTCGTCGGCGCCGGGAGCCTGATCCTGCCCTTTCGATTCCCTGCCTTTTTTGCAGCCGTTGCGACCATTGCGATCCTAGGTGAGCAGCTGTTTTCCCAAATTGGCGGAGTCAGCGATGCCAGCAACTTTACAGCCGCCGGCGTACTTGGCGCCATTATCTTTGCGATTTCATTGGCAGCCCGGCCACTGGCACGGCGCATCCAGTTCAGCGAAGCGCTGGCACGACAACGTGGCGTCGATCTGGCCAACCTGTCAGAACTCAATGAATACATCGTGCAGCACTTGCGTGAAAGCATTGTCGTCCTAGACGGAGATAACAAAGTTCGCCTGATTAACTCGAGCGCTGCCAGCCTGCTCGCTGCCTCTACCACCTGCCACGGCACGGATGTCGGTACTGTGTCTGGCGACCTTGCCGCCTACATCGCGCGCTGGCGTGAGGATGCGGAGACGAGTTTGCACACCGACCTGACTGTAACCACGGATGAGGATAGCTCACAACTCAAGGCGCATCTTGCGCCACTAGGAAAAGAGGAGAAAAGATCTGGCCCGGTGCTCGTGTTCCTCGAGGACTCCAGCCTCTTGAACGCGCGGGTCCAACAATCCAAGCTGGCGTCGCTCGGCCGTCTCAGCGCGAGCATTGCCCACGAGATCCGCAATCCCGTGGGCGCGATGAGTCACGCCGGTCAGCTGCTAGCAGAATCCGGGACGTTGAGCGAAGACGACCTGCGATTGACGGAGATTATCCGCACGCACGCGGAACGCGTCAGTCACATCATCGATAACGTCCTCCAGCTGTCCCGCCGTGAATCCAGCCGACCCGAGCGCTTTGTCCTCGAACCCTGGCTCAGGGATTTTGCGCAGGAGTTTTCGAGCACACTTGAATTGCAGGACGGAGAATTGGCCGTCGCGGATGCGGAACCGGACATCGAGATTCAAATGGATCCGAGTCATCTTCGACAGGTACTCTGGAATCTCTGCGACAACGCGGTCAAGTATGCGAGCAAGGCCGACGGGGTCCTGATCGCACTGAATATCGGCAGAACCGGCCGCACCGGCCAACCTTTTTTGGATGTTCTCGACCAGAGCCTCGGTGTCGACCCAGGAACAGCGGACAAGATCTTTGAGCCATTTTTCACAGCCCGTAGCGGCGGCACAGGTCTCGGCTTGTACATTTCCCGGGAGTTGTGCGAACTGAATCGCGCGACCCTTACCTACCGCGACCGTGAGTCCGGTGGCAGTATATTCAGGATCGTCTTTTCGGATCCTGACCGCTGGGAAGCCGTCAACGACGAGTAACGAACGACATATAGCGAATATCCGAACATGCAGAAACCCTTGGCACTGGTCATTGACGACGAACCCGACATTCGGGAGCTCCTGACGCTCACGCTGGGAAGAATGGGTATCGAAACGGTCGTTGCCGAGGACGTCACCGGTGCCAGGAAAGAATTGGGCAGTCATCGATTTGATATCTGCCTGACAGACATGCGGCTCCCCGATGGCGACGGACTGGACCTGGTTCAATGGATGCAGAAGAACGCACCGGACGTGCCGGTGGCGGTGATCACTGCGCACGGGAATATCGAAACAGCCGTCCAGGCGCTGAAGCTCGGCGCGTTCGATTTCATATCCAAGCCACTTGACCTCAACAACCTGAGGAATATCGTCGGTAACGCGCTGAAACTCGGCGAAGACAGCGCCAATGAGGCATCCCGATTGCTGGGCGAATCTCCGGCCATGCAGCGACTGCGCGAGATGATCGATCAGGTCGCCCGCAGTCAAGCACCGATCCATATTTCCGGCGAGTCCGGAACTGGCAAGGAACTGGTTGCGCGACTGATCCACGAATCGGGACCACGAAAGGAAGGACCATTCGTACCGGTTAACTGCGGCGCTATCCCGACAGAGCTCATGGAAAGCGAGTTTTTTGGCCATCGCAAAGGCGCATTTACGGGCGCCGTCAGCGACAAGGCCGGTCTCGTACAGGCTGCCAATTCGGGCACGCTGTTTCTCGACGAAATCGCGGACCTGCCCCTATCCATGCAGGTCAAGTTACTTCGCGTCATTCAGGAACAGACGATTAGACCCGTTGGAGAGTCGGACGAGGAAAGTGTTGATATCCGTGTCCTGTCCGCCACCCATAAAGACCTGTCCAAAATGGTCAAGTCAGGTGACTTCAGGGAAGACCTTTATTACCGAATCAACGTCATCGAGCTCCACGTACCTGCATTGCGCGAGCGAGGTGAAGATGTGCTCCTCCTTTCCGACGTGCTCCTCGAGCGGCTCGGCGCCGGTGTTAAGCAGCTAGACGATAATGCCAAAGTAAGCCTGATGCGCTACGCATTCCCGGGCAATGTACGCGAGCTCGAAAACATGCTGGAGCGGGCAGTCACCCTCTCTGGGAGTGGCACGATCTCCGAAGCGGATCTCGCCTTTCGACAGACTGACTCCTCGCCCACTTTAGCCGGCACCGCCGGCCGCGATCTCGGCAACCAGATCGATGCGGTCCAGCGGCAGGCCATAATCGACGCGCTCGAAAAGACCCGCTACAACAAGACTGCAGCCGCCAAGTTATTAGGCCTCACCTTCCGCCAGCTCCGTTACCGGATCAAAAAGCTCGAGATCGAGTAAGGCATAAAGCGCGAGTGACAATTCTTGTCACCTTGTGACATTTACTGACAGAAATTGACCCACCTGACGCCAGTCGGGGACACACTGAAAACGCGCCTAGAAATTATTACTCATTATAAAACAATAGATTAGGAAATAACTTGCGAAGTTGGCACGGGGCTTGCTTTTACTCAGGGTACAGGCGCAATGCGCCGTTTGTTGATGACTAACACTTTAACCTTCATGGAGACTCCTGAGATGAAGAAACAACAGGGTTTTACACTCATCGAACTGATGATCGT
>JAQWSV010000186.1 GCA_029243005.1 Woeseiaceae bacterium | reverse complement strand
GATGCAGAAATGGAGCGGGCTGGCCGACGCGGTTTTCGGACAGTGCGCCAGATTGTGCTGGATAAGGCAGAAGGCGATTTTGTCTGGGATCTCGATGGCAAGCGATACATTGACTTCCAGAATGGCTGGGCGACAAACCCCATCGGCAACTGTCATCCGGAAATTCTCGATGTCGTTGACGCCGCCAACCGACGATTCGGTTTTCATTACGACCATCCGTTGCGCTATGACCTGGCGGAGATGCTCGCGGACATCATGCCTGATAAGACCTTACCTAGAACCAATTACGAGGTTTCCGGCACGGAGGCAGCAGAGGCTGCCGTCCATCTTGCGCTGACGCATACGAAACGCCGATACATAATTACCTTCGCATCATCGTTTCACGGCAACGCCCTCGCAACAAAGGTGTTGAGTGGGCTGGAGGGCGACAAAAGCACCTATCTTGAGGGCTGGGGTGGTGGCGTCATCACTGCACCCTACCCTTACAGCGAACGCATACCGGCCGGCATGAGCGAGGATCAATACGTCGAGTATTGCCTCTGGTATCTCGATAACCACATTCCTTCATCGATTGCCGCACGAGACAACATCGCGGGAATTCTTGTTGAGCCGGGCCTGGCTGAGGGCGGCAACTGGATTCCGTCAACGGATTTCCTCAAAGGGATCCGTGAAATTTGCGACAAGAATGATTGGCTGATGATCGCAGATGAAGTCTTGACTGGGGTTGGTCGTACTGGGCGTATGTGGGGCATCGAGCACTACGGCGTCGTTCCAGATATCCTGGTCTATGGCAAAAATCTGTCCGGTGGCATCGCGCCACTGGCCGGCATATCTGCCCGTGACAACATCCTAGGCGATAACAAGGGTTTCTCTTCCAGTTCAACCTTCGCCGGCACTCCTGCAGGCTGTGCGGCAGCGATTAAAACTCTTGAAATTTTCGAGCGGGATCATGTCGTTGCACATGCGAAGCGACTGGGAAATATTGCCGCTGGCATTATGCGTGAGTGGGAAATATCACCTATCGTCCGACAGGCGCGGGGCAACGGTCTGCTACTCGGCGTGAGTTTTGGCAAACCCGATTCTGCTGACAAGGACGAGAAGGACTGGTGGACCGCCCGAGCCATTCGTGGGCGCATGCTAGAGAACGGCGTATGGGCAATTTGTGACCAGGAAGACACGATACGAATGTATCCCGCGCTCAATATGGACGAAGCGGTCTTACGCGACGGGCTTGCTGTGATGGGCGATGCGATTCGTCATGTCGAACATCACGGACATGTCGAAGGCGATATAGCGGCTTTCCCCAGCAGCACTTCGGGATTCTGACCACAACAATCCGGCGAGGCCTGGTATGACGGAGAAAAACCGCAAGCGAGCCCTGCCCAGCCGATTTGTACTGGCGGTCACCGTTGGTGGTGTAATCGGACTTGGCATCCTTCGTGGCCCTGGTGAGATCACCGAAGTCGTTACTGATTCGACCATGTATCTCGCGCTCTGGCTGTTCGCCGGACTATTTGTACTGCTTAGCACTGCTGTCTCGGTCGAACTCGTTGGTATTACGCCCCGGTCGGGCGGCTTCTATTCCCTGATACGGAGAGCATACGGCCCCTACTCTGGGTTTGTAATTGGCTGGGCGGACTGGCTCACTTATGCGACCGACCTTGCGATCAAAGCGGTTGTGATTATGGAATTTGTCGCAATCCTTTTGCCGGAGTCGGCCGAGTGGACAATCCCTCTCGCGATAGCCGCGACGACGGCCTTTGCGGCCGTTCAATTGCGCGGCATAGAACTCGGCGCGCTGATCCAGGAATCCGCAACGTCGCTGATCGGCTTTTTTATCTTCACCATGGCGATGTTGCTTTTTTTCGTGGGCACCGTCGACCGGCCGACAACTGTTCCAGATCCTGACAATTCACTGAATGATTGGAGCATGCTGATCGCGACAATTATTTTCACTTACGACGGGTGGCTTTACGCATCCTATTTCAGCGGGGAAATCCGGGGCGGTACAAGTGCTGTCGCGCGATCCTGTATCAAGGGGATGGTAGTCGTCATTGCCCTCTACATGCTATTGAATCTCGCCCTTGTGAAGAGTGTCGGCCTGGCGGCACTCGCAGGAAACGATCTGGCACTTGCCCGGGCACTCGAGCTGGCAGTACACCCGGCGGCAGGAACGATCATCGTCGTCGCTGCCATTATAATTCTGCTCAGTCACCTGAATCTCGAGTACATGACCGGTCCACGCATACTCCAGGCCTTGGCCGAGGATGGACTGGCAGCACGACATGCGCAGGACGTTGGCAAAGGGGGCAATCCAATATTCGCCGTATTATTCACCTGGTTCGTTTCGGTGTTACTCATCCTGCTCGGCGGATTCAAGTTTTTGCTGTTGTTCTCGGTCTTCCTGTTCATTCCGCTTTATCTCGCCCTAATCGTCGGCATATTGATACTCCGTGAGACGGAACCGGATACGGACCGCCCGATCAAGGCCTGGGGACATCCCTACAGCACTTTCTTTTGCCTCGTCGCCTGGTCGGTAATCACAATATTCCAGGCCTACGTTGAAAGAGAAACAGCGCTGTATGCTGTTGCGGCCGTCGCGATTTCCTGGCCCGCTTACCTCTACCTGTCGCGACGAGCCACGAACTGACTCAAGACGCGTCTGCCAGTGCCAAAATCATATTCTTCTGAGTCAGGTACATGTAGAGATGCGCCAGCATGGCAACAATCGATGCTATGCCGTCCATGGTAATCGCGAATTACTCACCAATCTCATTCATACACTCGTCGAAGGCCGCCAGGAAGTCATCAGCATTTTGATCAGTAAATACGAGCGGCGGCCGGACCTTCACCACGTTGTTATATCTGCCGGAATACGAAACCAGGAAACCCTTATCTTTGAGTCGATCGGACAACTCGAGCGTCAATAGCGCATCCGGTTCCTTGCTTCCTTTGTCTTTGACGATTTCGACACCGACAAAAAGACCGAAGCCACGTGCATCGCCGACCACATCATAGCGATCGACGCGGTCTTTGAGCTCCCGCGTCAGCCGGCCGCCGACATTTTCGGCATTGCTTACGAGGTCCAGTCTCTCGATCTCATCGATCACTGCCATCCCGACTGCCGCCTGTGAAGGCGATGCGGCGCAGGTATTGAAGTAGTCCTTTTCTGCGCGAAAAGCGTCCACCAGTTCCTTTCGGGTTGCCGTTGCCGAGATCGGCAGGCCGTTACCCATGGGCTTACCCGTTACAACGATGTCGGGCAAGAAATCCGTCGCTTCATAGCCCCACCAGCGCCCGGTTCGGCCGTAGCCAGCCTGTACCTCATCGGCAATCACCAGGCCGCCTTCCCTGTGCACGAGTTCCGTGACCTTGGCCATGAATCCAGCAGGAATCTCCGGCGGGCCTTCGTTCGCGAAGATCGAACAGATAAGCAACGCTGAAAATCCCTCGCCGTCTTTCTTTAGGCTTTCGATGCAGGCCGCAACGCTATCCACGTAACGATCCGCAAGCTCGTCTTTGCTCAATCCGGATTCGATCGGTCGATAACGTTCGGGGAACGGGAACGCACGAATTTCGCCTGATTGTGGCGGGTTTTCGCCCAGGTAGCTCATCGATCCGACCAGTTCGGTATTCCCATGATAGGTAGAATCCGTGCAGACGATGCCACGACCACTGGTAGCTAGTCGTGCGATCTGCACAGCCACCTCAATCGCTTCGGTGCCACTGCAACCGAACACGACACTTTCGATCCCGTCGTGATGGAGCCCGGTCAGGCGCTCGGCAAATGCCACGATACCCTCGTGCAGATAACGGCTGTGCGTATTG
The DNA here is from genome assembly GCA_029243005.1 of Woeseiaceae bacterium. Lineage (GTDB taxonomy): Bacteria > Pseudomonadota > Gammaproteobacteria > Steroidobacterales > Woeseiaceae > SZUA-117. Next base: position 3,045 of record JAQWSV010000186.1, on the reverse strand, counting down.
AGCGTCGCCTGCTGTTTCGCCATGGCTTCCACGACAGCCTCGTTGCCATGCCCAACGACAGGCACATTGTTGTACATGTCTACGTACCGACGCCCCTTACTATCGAACAGGTAGGCGCCCTCGCCCTGAACGATTTCGAGCGGCTCGTCGTAGAAAAGCTCTGCACCTGAGCCAAGCGCAAGGTCTCGGCGGCGCTGTAGTGATTCGGTTGTCATTTTTTGGAAATTCAACCCCGATCTGGCAGTTTCCCCTGAATTAACTGGCCTTCCATGGTGGACAAGGTCAGGTTACTTTGCATTTATCTCACTCCGGTGTGCGCGAAAGATCGAGCTCTAAAACTACATGGAAATCTGCTGTGGCGAGGTGTTCCCAGTCTACTTCGATGCCTAGTCCGGGTCCGTCCGGGGCCACAATCCTGCCCGCATCCATCATGTTTCCGTTCTTCATCCCGAACTCGAACACACTTTTGGGCATCGGTACTTCGAAGTACAGCGTTCTTTCATTGGCAAGCATCAGATGGAGATTAACCGCCTGGCCGAGCGAATGCCCCCAACTCTGAATATCTATTGGCAAACCGGCTGCGTTGGCAATCGTCAGTAGCTTCAGTGCTTCAGAAACGCCACCGACAACGGTAGCGTCAAATCGACCTGCATCCCAGGCGCCTGACTCGATACCCTTTCGGATGAAATCGGGTGAATAGATGTTGTAGCCGGCAGGTATAAGCAGTACGCCTAGCGTCGCTCTGAGCTCCGCATACTGCACGAGTAGTTCGTCATCGATTGGTGCCTCGTACGTCAGAAACAATCCTTCGTCCATCTGTCGGCCCAGCCTGAGCGCATCCTCGAGCTCGTACACACTCTCTAGGTCCATCATGAAACGGTAGCCAGTGTCGTTGAACTGGGTCTGGACCAGTTCAACGAGGCGAACATCTTCCTCGATCGAACCCCAGACATGGAACTTGAACATCGTGAAACCGAGTTCTGCGTACTCGATTACGGCACCGACGTACTCGGGTAACGTTTCGTAGAATGGCAGACTCGCGTATGGCTCCATTGACCTCCGCTTCGCGCCAAGAAGTTCGTAGAGCGCGCGATTGGCCTTCTTCGCAGCGAGATCCCAAAGTGCAATATCGATACTGGCTTTAGCGGTATCTCTCAAATCGGGTCGGGACTTCCCGAGAAGCGCCGCAACTTCGACCGGGTCGAGGGACTTTGCCGCTATAAGTTGAGGGATAACGCCCTGTAGTTCGACGAGGTGATCATCGTTGAAAGGACCCTGGTAATATGTGTCGACGCCGGATAGGCCCTCAAAACCATCCGCAGTCGTTATTCGCAGAATGTTGTTGACCTCCCTGTAAGCCCCTTCCTGACCGGAATAACGTGCAGCCGTGTTCTCCATACCAACCGCGTGAATTTCGACACCGACGATCCTAGATTGCTCCTTGTATTCGAAATATGCCTCGAAGCTGCTGGCGTCCTCGCCTGAAAATGCCGCCAGAAGTTCTGTCGCAGTCATCGCGGTATCGTCAGCAGCATGTGCAAGATCAGCAGGAATAATGAATAGACAAAGCGGGGCCGCGATCAATGTGACAATTGAGGAGCCACAGAATGTCATCTTAGTCGTCTACACCCAAAGCCGAGTTTCCGTTGATGGCTATCACTCAAAGGGTACTACGCGGTCGGATTATCGATCGTGCCGGAATCGCGGTGCCTTGCACGGCTCCGCTCCACCAATTGCTCACCAACGGCTCGATGAGCCTCATCGATTGCCGAGTCTGTATGCGTTGAAGCCGCGGCATCAGAATTTGCAATGGAGATCCGTCCAAATCGTCGGCGACCGATTATGCAGGGTCGGTCATCTGGCGCAAACAATGCCCACTCGATCGGATCATTAAGTGTGTCATAGCTGTAGGCATAACCATGCGGCCACCGATTGACCGTTATCGCCTCAATGTCGCGAGCCGGATCGAATCCACCTCCCTGCAGCGTCCGACCTATCTGATCTCGGATCTTTCGTTCGAAGGTTTCGAACGATGTCGCGAGCAAATCGGCACGACCGATTCGATGCTGTTCCTTCTTCGGTTTACCTGGTGCACAAGGGACACGCGACATGCGCAGGATCATTGGTTCATCGGGTGAGCGTGATGGCTTGTAGTCACCAAAGGTGACCGATCGACCTAACCTGACACCAGTGTGGTACATACCGGGGGAACTTGCACCAGAGATACCAAGGTTGGCAAAGGCCGTCCAGTTCCGGATCAGCACGCTCGTATAGACATTGGCCATTTTTACGCCATACGACAACGCCTCTTTCTGTTCGGCTGACATCTCAGGGACGAGGTGCGGTATGACCCCGTTGTAACAAGCCATCACACAGTGTTTGGCCCGAACCTTCTCTGCTTTGCCATCACGAACATACGTGACATCAACAGCTCGCGCGGCGTCCGGGTCACCCACATGACGGGCGAAGACGACGGTACTGTTTAATCTAATTCTAACGTCAGAACCTGGTTGGTCGAGCCGATCGTAAGCAAGGCGTGCGGTCATCGAGTCATCCAGCGACTTACCAGGAAGTGCTTCCGGGATCATAGCTCGCACCAGTAAACGAGCCAGCGTCGCATTTCCATCCGGGAAAAAAAGGTCGTCCCCATGATTCCATTCGCTTTCGCGACCATGCTGTCCACCGCCGATGTGACTCAAAGGACCCACTTTCGGCAAGGGCTCAAGGTCCATACCCTGGAAACCTGGATAACCCTGCGCCCAGCCATACAATGCAGGATAAGCGTCAATGCCGACACAAAAACTGCCTTTTGGCCGATCATCGAAAAATGGGATGACGCCGGGATCCACGTTAGCAAAGTTGAGGAGGAAATCTTTGTAGCTAATTCCTGCGAGTCGCTCCTTTTTCTTGGAATCCGAGAGCCCTAGGAAATAGTCCGGGTTTGCCTCCTTGTCGTAAAGCCTCGCGATGTCTGCACGCACCCTGTCATCCAATGGCGTTTGGGCCAGCCACTCTGCCCAGCTTTCGCCGTCCGTGCCGGATCGC
>JAQWSV010000177.1 GCA_029243005.1 Woeseiaceae bacterium | reverse complement strand
GCGATCGAACGTCTCTCTCACCTGGCGAGTGAAGATAGTTGGGATGGCCTGCGATGGCTCGATGTCAATCCGCGTAGTATCCGGCTTAACCTGACACCGCTGGATGTGGCCGATACCTTGAGCGGGCTCATAAACAATGGCCACCAGGCCTGGATATTCACGTCAGCGACCCTGGCGGTGGGCGAAGACTTTGGCCACTTTACGGAACGAATGGGACTGGCTGGGGCAACAGGTCTGACGTTTCCGAGCCCTTATGCGCTCGAAAAAAATGGCCTGATCTGGTTGCCACCGGGTTTGCCGCAGCCGTCAGATCGTGAACACACCGATGCCATGCTCGAGAGCGTCGTGCCGTTGTTGGAGCTCACAGATGGCGGGATGTTCTGCCTGTTTACGAGTCATCGGGCGCTGAACGCGGCGCGCCGCTGGTTCAAGACGCGCAAGAAACGCTTGAACGGTCGGCCGCTCCTGATCCAGGGCGATGCTCCGCGTGACGATCTGCTGAGACGATGTCGCGATCACGGCAATGCCGTCTTGCTCGGCGCCGGTAGTTTGTGGGAGGGTGTTGACGTGCGAGGCCGCGCGCTGACCATCGTCGCTATCGACAAACTGCCGTTCGCATCCCCGGCCGATCCGCTCATGATGGCGCGACTGGAGTACATTCGGAGGCAAGGCGGTAATGGCTTTACGGGACATCAATTGCCACTCGCCGTGCTGGCACTAAAACAAGGTGCCGGTCGCCTGCTGCGTGACGAGACCGACTACGGTGTCGTCGTTTTATGCGATCCTCGAATCGGTAGCAAAAGCTATGGTTCGGTGTTCCTGAAGAGTCTGGTACCCATGCAAAGTACCGAGTCGATGGAGGATGTGCGGACCTTTTTGCAACACCATGAGACGACAGGCACCAGCGGCAGCCGAGTGGTATGAACCTGCTCGCGATTGAAACTTCTTCGAATGCCTGCTCTGTCGCACTCAGCGTTGACAACGACATCGCCGAGGCGCACGTCGTGGAGCCGCGGGCACATACGCGGGTCCTGATGCCAATGATCACGCAACTGTTGACCGACGCGAAACTGGAACCCAACGCGCTGGACGCTGTCGCGCTCGGGAATGGCCCTGGTTCATTTATTGGCATGCGTATCGGCGCATCCGTGGCGCAGGGAATTTGTTTTGCGGGTGGTTTGAAGGTCATTCCGGTGTCTTCGCTGGCAGCTGTGGCAGCTGAATCCATGACTGAGAGTGATGCTGAACGCGTCGTCGTGACCCAGGATGCGCGCATGAATGAAGTCTACGTCGGTATCTTTCGGCGGGGTGGCGACGGTCAGCCTGTTCATGAATGCGATGAATACATTGATTCCGTTGATCGTCTTGAGATAAGAGGTGAGTCCTTCATCACGGCGGGCGATGGCTGGTACCGCTATCCGGACTTATTGACTCGCGGCATTGGCGACATCGTCGGGCAGAGTGAGATCCGATGTCCGCGAGCGCGATTTATCCTGCCGCTGGCCGAGATGCATTGTGATACTGCCATTCCGGCGGAAGAGCTGGTTCCGTCATACCTTCGTCACAAGGTGGCAGAGCCGCCGAGCTCGGCGGCCTGAACGATCGTTGGGCGACACTGACGCGTATCCAGGATCGCAGATTTTCCTGAAAAGTGCAGTAACAGAATTATAATATCCAACTGCTCTAATGCGATTTTGCCAGCCAGTAAACGGGATTCTCCGGCGAAATCGATTGCGAAGCAGGGACTGTGACCTGTAACAAAATCCTAATTGTTGAAGATGAACGTCCGATTCGGGAGACGATCGCTTCTCATATTTCGCGCCCAGCTATGATGCGCTGGAAGCGGAAGATTGCCGCGAAGCCCGACAGCTGTTGACCGATGAGCGCCCCGCATTTCGGCAGTCGAGCCCGTTCTGATCGCTGGCAATTTCTGACGCCGTCAATCCACCATTTTTTCCTTGGGAGGCGCGTGCGCACGTCGTATGTACTCACTGTTTCTGCCGTCATAAAATTGCAATAGTATTGTCACTCGGGT
>JAQWSV010000121.1 GCA_029243005.1 Woeseiaceae bacterium | reverse complement strand
CCGATGACTGCGACGTCCCACAGCGGTCGATTGTCATACCAGAATGCGAAATCGAGGCTGTGCAGCCCATTAAATAGCCATCGATCGACACGCGCCAGGCGGTGCGTCTGGCCAACCAGCTTCCCGGTCGCCGGGTTCAGGTAAGCAGTGGATTGTTCGGTGTCGTCGAAGTCGACGCGCAGGACAGGCAACGGCATCTCGTGATCACGGTCGTAATAGTAGTGATCGTAGGCATTGAGCGATTCAATCTCTAGAACTGGGGTGTTGGTAATTTTTTCGAGCACGGACACGTAATCACTGGCTGTCGGGGAACCGGACACGGCTGCAAAGTTAACCGGGGTGGTGAAATGATTACCGTCGGTGTCGGCATGATGAGCGAAGATACCCGGGCGGCTGAGCACGTTCCGCATCTCGATTTTTTTGAGTGTCGGCGCTGCCGACAACGATGCGATGACTTGTCTGTCAATGGATTCGGTCAGTGGTGCGCCGGCATTCAACGCCATCACATTCACTTCGATGCCGCGCCGCTGGTTCCAGTCGAAAGGATCCATCGACAACAGTCCGCTGAATAACCATGTCAGTGCGAGGAGGCCAAAAAAAACACCCGTCAGGTAGTGCCAGCGCATCAGGCCCCGATAACGGATGGAATTGCGGAGATTGAAGGGTGAGGACTTCTCGAATTGCGTCACAATCAGGACGAGACCGAGCATGGACACCAGGCAAGCTATTCCTGAGAGGATAGTGATTGTCCAGAACCATGCTGGCTGATTGGTTCTGAGGCCTGTGAAATAGATCCAGTGCGGAATCGCGCCAATCCAGGCGAGGAATCGCGATTTGCGGTCGGTGACGAGCACGATTTCACCGCTTGACATCGAAACATAGGCTTCCGAATAGTGCTCGTTGACCACCGTGTATTTCAGCAACGGCAAGTGTCGCCATTCCGTGATCGTCCACTGGTCGGGTTCGAACAGCACCTCATTGAACACGACTCGCGCGGTGGGAAGCTGAAATGCCGTTGCCACGATTTCCTGCCCAGTCTGTTCATCGATGCCGTCAAACCACTCGCCGTCGTCGGCAAAAATTACGATTCCGTCCGGGAACCGGTAAACCGGGCGCAATTGAAGCGTATTGATCGTCAGAGCCTGTGGCGACAGTGCGAGATCATTGCGCCGCATTACCTCCGCGGGCGTTAGCGCGATCTGTGCGACAGGGACCGTAGAGGCCAGTTGCAGCGATTGTGACTCGGTGAGGGCCGGCATCCCGCGCGTGTACATCATGACGATGCCGGAGAGGAACCACATCACGACAATGACGCTCACCGGAATGCCAATGTAGCGGTGCAATTGAATAGTCAGCGTCTTCAGGGCTATCAATACCCGGCCATCACAACGGTCCGTGGACCATTGCGATGAATATTGCACCTTCAGCATTCATAGTAAAAGCCTGCTCGAGATGGGTGCTTTCGTATGGCGAGATCGGACGGTCAATTTGGCGCTAAATCCTACTGGGTGGTAGTTGCAGACGAATTCAGGGCGACGATCTATGCCCGTGATAAGAAATACAGCCCGATGCAGGAAGTCCTATCGCTGCAAAACGAGACGGCTCGGGAGAAAAGAAGCGATCTAGAGTCAGATCGCAGTGGTCGTTCCTTCGATAGTGCGGGGCAGGGCAGACATTCCATGGGAAGCGGCGAACCCGGCACGAAAGTGCAGTCTTACCTGGTTTTTGCCAAGGAGATTGCCGAGCGTATCAGTAGCGCGAAACAGCACGGCACTTTCGATCGTCTCGTCGTTATTGCTGCACCGCGGTTTCTTGGTGTGTTGCGCCCTGCATTGCCCTCCGCCGGAATTGATTCGGAGCGCGAGATCGATAAGGAATTGACCGGACAGAAGCCCGCAGTCATACAGGACCTGCTCGACGCGGAATAATCGGTGGTCAGCATTCGATGAAGCTGACCGGCACCTCGATTACGTTGGTTGCCAGTCCGCTCCGTGACGTTTCTTTGTACTTGTCCTGCATATCGAGGCCGGTTTCACGCATGGTTTGAATAACCTTGTCGAGGGAGACAAAGTGCTCACCGTCACCACGCATTGCCAGTCGGGACGCATTGATCGCCTTGATCGATGCCATCGCATTTCTTTCGATACACGGAATTTGAACCAGCCCGCCTATCGGGTCACAGGTGAGCCCGAGGTTGTGTTCCATGGCTATCTCGGCTGCATTCTCGACCTGGCCAGGTGAACCGCCCAGCACCTCGGTCAATCCCGCAGCTGCCATAGAGCATGCCGAGTCGACTTCGCCCTGGCAACCCACTTCTGCCCCACTGATTGATGCGTTTTGCTTGAAGAGCAGTCCAATTGCCCCAGCCGTCAGCAGGAATCTCACGATGCCGTCGTTGCTTGTGGCATTGCAAAAGCGAACTTAGTAATGAAGTACGGCCGGGATAATGCCCG
>JAQWSV010000284.1 GCA_029243005.1 Woeseiaceae bacterium | reverse complement strand
CAGATCGCAGCCGAAAATTTGATATTCAAAAGGCAGACAGTTCAAACCGAACTACACTGGCCGATGTCGTTGCGATCGAAGAACCGCTGGAGATCCAGGTCGTTGCCGATGCGGCCAATGCGGCTGCCGCAAAATCAGTTTCCATCACAATGCGAACACCAGGTAACGATATAGAGCTCGCTATTGGCTTTCTTTTTACCGAGGGCATTATCACTGATCGCGGACAGGTTCTCGCCGCAAATCTGGTCGGACAAGAAGACCCTTCGACGGAGCTACGGAATACAATTCGAGTGGAACTGTCAACGGACGTCGAACTCGACCTGGTAAGTCTGGAGCGACACTTCTTCATAACATCGAGCTGTGGCGTCTGCGGGAAGGCCTCCCTCGATGCCCTGCAAGTCGCAGGCCTGCGTTCCCTAGCAGACATCGACACCAATTTTCATTCAGACGCATTGATCGGGCTCCCAGGCGAGGTCCGCGAACGACAGCCCGTCTTCGTCGAGACGGGTGGACTGCATGCCGCTGCCGCCTTCGGTCCAAATGGTGAAATACATCTCGTTCGCGAGGACGTCGGGCGGCACAATGCCACCGACAAAGTCATCGGCGCGCTGATGCAGGACGGAAAGGTCCCGGGTCATAACCTGGGCCTGTTTGTCTCTGGTCGCGCGAGTTTCGAGTTAATGCAAAAAACGCTGGTAGCGGGCATACCCCTGCTCGCGGCGGTCGGTGCACCGTCCAGTCTTGCTGTGGAGACGGCCAGGGAGTTCAGTATGACCCTTGTCGGTTTCCTGCGTGACCGGACCTTCAATATTTATGCGGGTGAAGAAAGGATCGCTTAGAGAATGGCCATCAAACACGACACAGGCATTGCCACCGAGATCATCCATCAATTCGACTCAAAGCCTGAACTTTTGGTTCAGGTGCTGCACGCCTTCGTCGACCGCTATGGATTCGTCAGTGAAGAAGCAATTCGACAAATCGCTGACGAACTGAACCTGTCGCGCGCCGATGTCCACGGCGTGGTCAGTTTCTATCATGACTTTCGAACGACGCCACCGGGCAAACACACGGTAATGATCTGCCAGGCCGAAGCCTGTCAGGCAATGGGTAGCCGCGAACTGACTGCGCATGCTGAGCGCAAACTCCGCATTGAAATGCATAACACCAGCGAAGACGGCAACGTATCACTGGAACCGGTTTACTGTCTCGGCAACTGTGCTTGCTCGCCCGCTGTCATGATCGACGACAAGGTTCACGGACGCGTCGACGCAGGTAAACTCGACAAGCTGATCGATGCGTGCAGGGGATCGAATGATGAGTGAGCAGATCACTGTTTACGTTCCCCGAGAAACCACCGCGATTTCCGTCGGCGCGAACGATGTTGCTGAGAAAATAGCGACACTCGACAACGTCAGACTGATACGTAACGGATCCTGGGGTGCCAGCTGGCTAGAACCACTGGTTGAAATCGTCGTTGGCGGGCAACGAATTGCTTACGGTCCGGTGACAGTCGACGACGTTGATAGCCTGGTCGATGCCGGCTTACTTGAAGGCGGCGATCATCCACTGCGTCTCGGCCCAATCAACGAAATTCCCTACCTGATCAACCAGGAACGTTGGACATTCTGGCGATGCGGGCTTATCGATCCTCTATCAGTCAACGACTACGTTGCTCATCGGGGTTTCGAAGGGCTGACGAGAGCGTTTGAAAGTGGGCCCAAATACACGCTTGAGCAGGTAAAGGAATCGGGACTGCGCGGTCGTGGCGGTGCCGGGTTTCCAACTGGGATCAAATGGCAGACCGTTGCCGATACCGAAGGCGATCAAAAGTATATTGCCTGCAATGCCGATGAAGGCGACAGCGGTACTTTTTCTGATCGAATTCTGATGGAGAGTGATCCGTTCACGCTAATCGAAGGCATGATTATCGCAGGCTTCGCGGTCGGCGCCAGCAAGGGCTATATCTACCTGCGTTCTGAGTACCCAGTGACTCGGCGAGTGCTGGATAAAGCACTCACGACAGCACGGGAAACGAATTGGCTCGGGGAGGATATCCAAGGATCCGGGTTCAACTTCGACATCGACATTCATTTGGGCGCCGGCTCCTATATCTGCGGCGAGGAAACGGCGATGCTCGAGAGCCTCGAGGGCAAAGCTGGAGTCATTCGTTACAAGCCGCCGCTGCCGGCCATTGAAGGCCTGTTTGGCAAACCTACCGTCGTCAACAACGTCGTCTCGCTCGCATCGGTGCCACTGATCCTGGCTATGGGTGGTGAAAAATATGCGGGTTACGGCGTCAACCGATCCAAAGGTACACTGGCTTTCCAGCTGGCGGGGAACATCAAGCGCGGTGGACTGGTCGAAAAAGAATTCGGACTCACCGTGCGCGAACTGATTGAGGATTTCGGTGGCGGAACGATGAGTGGCCGGCCGGTTCGTGCCGTGCAGATCGGTGGCCCTCTAGGGGCTTATCTAACTGCCGACCAGCTAGATACGCCACTGGATTACGAGGCATTCGCCGACATCGACGCGAT
>JAQWSV010000096.1 GCA_029243005.1 Woeseiaceae bacterium | reverse complement strand
CCTCACGACACCTACTGCTGATCGCAGTCACTATGGTTTCAGCCTGTACACCTGAGCCAGCGCCCGTTAACTACGATGTATTAATCGTCAACGGCACGGTTTATGACGGCTCGCTTGCCGAACCGCGTATCGTAAGCATTGGCATCGTCGATGATCATATTGCGTCTATGGATGCGAACGCCGACGCCGCTGCCAACACCATAATAGACGCCACCGGCCTGACCATTGTGCCCGGCTTTATCGATCCGCATACCCATGCTGATGTCGATATCTTTTCGGCGCCAGGCAACATGAATTCCAACTACCTTGCGCAGGGCGTGACGACCGTATTCATTGGTAATGACGGTTATGGTATCGAAGAGCGAGACCAGGACCTGGCGCTGCTCTATGACCAGGGCGTTGGTACCAATATAGGCTGGTTCAGTGGACACAATACTGCCCGGGAATACGTTCTCGGCCTTGAGAACCGGGCGCCGATGGACGAGGAGCTGGAACGCTTGCAAGCTTTCGTCGAAGCCGATATGCAGGCGGGGGCACTCGGGCTTTCAACCGGTCTCTTTTACCAGCCTGGCAGCTATGCCGACACTGACGAAGTCATTGCGCTCGCGCGAGTTGCAGCTCGCTACGACGGTGTCTACGACTCGCACCTGCGCGACGAAAGCTCCTACAACATTGGGCTTCTCGGCGCCGTAGGCGAAGCTATCCGGATTGCTGAAGAAGCTAGCCTGCCTTTGCACATCGCGCACTTGAAGGCGCTCGGCAGAGATGTCTGGGGGCAAAGCGGTGATATTATCGGACTCGTTGCCGCCGCCCACGAGCGCGGTGTAGTTGTTACCGCCGATCAATATCCCTACCGCGCCTCGGGCACGCGATTCAACAACGCCCTGATTCCCCGCTGGGCCATGGCCGATTCCCGGGACGCAATGTTCGAGCGTCTAGCCAACGCAGATCTCAGGGACCGTATCTATGAAGAGATGGAACAGAATATCTGGCGGCGCGGCGGCGCCGACAGCCTGCTCGTCACCGGCGACAGTCAGTGGCGCGGCATGACCCTGGACGAAATTGCCACGGAGCTGGACATGAGCGCAACGGATGCCGCCATAGAAATGGTGCGATCCGGCAATCCCGGCATTGCCTCGTTCAATATGAATCCCGACGACATCAACGCGATTGCGATTCAACCCTGGGTAATGACAGGGTCCGATGGTTCACATGGCCATCCGAGAAAATACGCGTCCTTTCCGAAAGCGTATCGTGACTTTGTCGTCGACTCATCGCTGATGAGCATGCCGCAATTCGTTCACCGCAGCAGTGGCCTGGTGGCCGACACATTCGGGCTATGTGACCGCGGCTATCTGGCCGAAGGCAAGCGGGCCGACATCGCGATATTGGAGCTGGATCGATTCCAGCCGGTTGCAGATTTCGAAAATCCCGCCGAATTGGCGACCGGTATCGTACACCTGCTCGTCAATGGTCGCGCGGCGATTCGTGGCGGCGAAATAACCCAGCGCCTGGCCGGGGAGGTCATTCATCGGCAAAATATCGAGTGCAGTCAATAAGTTAATTTTCCTGCGAGCAATTTGCCGTGCTGTCCGCGCGGTGTGCCCGTCCGGCCTGACAGGCTATTACCAGACCTATCATGGCAACCCCCGGCGCTGCTTCTATACAAGCCGGGATGACCTGAAGGACGCACTCGAACAGAAGCAGCAGCCGTATTGACCCCGCCCTGCTGCAAAGACCATCATTAGACTAGTCGAATCCACAGGTGCCACCAAAGAGTGAATAAGAAAACGGTGCGGATCGGACTGTCCACGATCAGTCTCCTCATGGCTACCTGCGTGTTCGCCGCAGATGGCGCAATGCCAGCGTTGGACAGGGCCATGTTCACCGGCGCACTCACCGAAGCCCGGTCGATGCCACGACTGCATAGCCTGCTCGTCAGCCATAACGGCAAGCTCGTGGTAGAAGAATACTTCAATGGTTTGTCACGCAGTCGCATCGCCAACGTGAAGTCGGTGTCCAAGTCGATCATGTCTGCGCTGATCGGCATCGCCATTGAGCAAGGTCATATCGAAGGGCTCGATCAACCAATATCGGATTACTACGGAGACCGGATTGGAAACGACCCCACCGGTTTCAAGCAGCGCATCACGGTGGGCAACCTACTGTCGATGCAGGCCGGACTCGAGACCACGAGCTTCTACAACTTCGGTGCCTGGGTATTAAGCGACGACTGGGTCGAGTTCGCGCTCAACCAGCCCGTCGAGGCGCTACCCGGCTCACGCATGCTCTACAGCACCGGCAACACACATCTTTTATCCGGCATTCTGACCATGGCGACCGGACAATCGACGCTGGAGTTCGCACGTGAGTCGCTGGCCGGACCAATGGGCTTTCATCTCAATACCTGGACGCAGGACCCGAATGGCGTGTACTTTGGTGGCAACAACATGGAGATGACGCCGCGACAGATGATGGCCTTCGGGGAGATGTACCTGAATAACGGCGAAGCGAATGGTCGGCAGGTCATCCCGACTGAGTGGGTGGAAACATCGTTGCAACCGAAAGTACGCTCGCGGCGGGATTCAACACGCCAATACGGCTACGGATGGTGGATCCGCGACATGGCCGGCGTACCCACGATGTATGCCTGGGGATTCGGGGGCCAGTTCATCCTGCTAGCCGAGGATCTCGACATGGTCGTGGTAA
>JAQWSV010000093.1 GCA_029243005.1 Woeseiaceae bacterium | reverse complement strand
CCTTACGATAAAGATACCGTCTACTCTGGCTCGTGCCAATCCGGCCGTTACTACTGGACCAGTGACACCTCGATTCCCGAATGTCGGTCTGATGACCGGTATTCGATACCCCAAAGTAGCTTTCTTTGCGAACAAGGCATCGTGCAGATGGATGCGTCCGGTTCATTTACGGACACAATGGCGCAATATCGCAATGTCAGCGGATCCAATTTTCGATGGCGCAGACTCAATCGCGATAGAGATGCACCGGTCGAGTGTGCAAATGACTCTGGCGCTCATGGCGGTGGACCAGGTGCTGACGTCTATGCGCAGATCGGCACAAATACCGATATGTTTACGGACGATGCCAACAGTGAAGTCGTGTGGGGTAGCAGCCCAACTGACCGAACTTACAGTTTTTACGACCCAAACTACCTGAACTGGTACCACGACTCATCGGTGACAGAGATGTCACGCAACGAGATCATAAAGGCCGTGACGAAGAACGTGCTTGGCTCGATAAGTAGTGTCAATGTAGGCTTCATGGAGTTCAATTTTGAGCATGGCGGTTCCGTAACACGCGCAGTCAAGGACCTCGATAGCTCGCGCAGTGCGGCGATGAATAGCATCGACAATCTGCCCGCAAGCGGCTGGACTCCTCTGGCTGAGACTATGTATGAGTCTGCACTGTACTGGCAGGATATGAATGCAGATTACGGTGATAGTGACGATACAGATTCCGATGCATTGAAATCTGCAGAACCCATGGTTTACGACCAACCGAGTAGCTATGCGTGCTCCAAGAATTACACAGTATTATTGACAGATGGGGAACCTTCGCGCGATACCGACGCCTATAGCAAAGTCGGCAACTTACCAGGCTGGACCTCGACATTGGGCTACAGCAATTGCACCGGCGGAACCGGAAACGGCGAATGTCTTGACGATATTTCGGAGTACCTCTCGAAACACGATATCAACACGGAAATGCCGGGCGAACAAACGGTAACGACTCACACCATCGGATTTGCCGTCGACTTACCCATACTTAAGGAAACTGCGGAAAAATCCGGCGGCGAGTACTATCTTGCTGATGATGTCAAAACACTGACAACGGTGCTCACTGAGATTGTGACGAGCATCTTTGACCGAGACGTCTCATTTACCGCACCTGCCGTATCGGTCAACGCATTCAATCGCACCCAGCACCTGAACGATCTTTATATCTCGGTGTTCCGCGCGTCTACAGATACTCACTGGCCGGGCAACATGAAGAAGTACTCCGTCAATGGCGGCGTAATTACTGACGCGCAAGGTAATCCGGCGGTTGATACGCAAACAGGATTTTTCGCAGAAAATACTACAAATCACTGGTCTGCAGACGGCTCGGCAGACGGGCCCAACGTTAATCTTGGCGGTGCAGCCAGCATGCTCCCAAATCCAGCAACACGAAATGTCTTTTCAAACTTTTCGGGTAGTAACCTGACGTCGGCGGCCAATCAGATCTCGACCGGTAATGCAGCTGCGATGAACCTGTCCAACTACGATTTAATTGGTGCGGTAGGCGAACCATCAGTATTCGATCTTGTAGAGTGGATTCGCGGCGTCGATGTCATGGATATCGATAATGATTCATCCACCTATGCGCGTCGCCAAATGGGTGACACGCTGCATTCGCAGCCAGCTTCCATCATCTACGGTGGCGATGGCACGAGCGCGAACGCAGAAATCGTCGTTTATGCGGCAACCAATGACGGTTACCTGCACGCCATCGACGGCCGGACCGGTGTCGAACTATGGACGTTTATACCCAAGGAAATTCTCCCAAACATGCCGGCGCTGATGGAAGACGAATCCACCAATTTCAAACAGTACGGCATCGACGGCGACCTCGTGCCAATCGTTGTGGATCGAAATCAAAACGGCCAAATAGAAGCGGGCACCGACTACGTCTACCTGATATTTGGCCTGCGTCGCGGTGGTAACAACTATTACGCCTTGGACATCACCAACAAGAACGCACCACAGCTCAAATGGCTGCGCACGTACGACGGGCTTGGCCAAAGCTGGTCTCCACCCGTCCCGACGAGAATTGATGTCGCTGGTGTCGAACAAACGAGCTCTGATGACCTCGTGCTCGTCTTCGGTGGCGGGTTCGACACCGTACACGATCAGGCAACGCATCCCATTTCACCGGATTCGGATGGCGCAGGTATATATATCGTCGATGCAGAGTCTGGCAATGAACTGTGGCGATCTGGAGCCGATAGTGGTGCCGACCTTCCACTCGCAACCATGACTCGCTCCATTCCCAGTGCCGTCCGCGTCCTGGACATGACCGGCAACGGCTATGCTGATCGAATGTATGCTGCGGATCTTGGCGGCCAGGTATGGCGTTTCGACGTAATTAACGGCAACAGTACAAATGCACTTGTCACAGGTGGCGTCATTGCTCAACTGGGCGCCGAAGGTGCTGGAACGGCAAGCCCTGACAATACGCGCAGGTTTTTCTCCACGCCAGATGTGGCGCTCGTAAATGACGATGAAAACGACGATCGCTTTATTGCCATTAACTTGGGCAGCGGTTATCGCGCACATCCACTGGACAAAAGCGCCAACGACCGATTCTATTCGATTCGGGACAAACAGGTCTTCACGAAGTTATCCCAGCCCGCCTATGACGCCTATTCGATCATCGCTGATGCGGATCTCGTCGAGGTTAGCGGACGGATTAATGTCGTGCTCAACGCTAACGACAAAGGCTGGAAGCTGACCCTACCATCGAACGAAAAAGTACTGGCAGAGTCCCGCACGTTTGACGATACCGTGTACTTCGTGTCATTCGAGCCAGATGTCGCCTCCGCCGACCCCTGCCAAGCGGGACTTAGCATCAACCGTCTGTATCGGGTAAGCGTCGGAAATGGTGATCCTGTGGTTGCCGACAAGGATGCGTTGGACGAAACCAATGAACAAGAGATTGACGAAGCGCGTGTCACCAGACTGGAACAGGGTGGTATTGCCGTACGGCCAGT
The DNA here is from genome assembly GCA_029243005.1 of Woeseiaceae bacterium. Taxonomy (GTDB): domain Bacteria; phylum Pseudomonadota; class Gammaproteobacteria; order Steroidobacterales; family Woeseiaceae; genus SZUA-117. The sequence goes on along the minus strand of JAQWSV010000093.1, from coordinate 2,145 downwards.
TTTCCTCTTCCCGAGTCCTTTAGATCCGGAATGCGAAGGTGCGAACTGTGCACCCCCGCCGATCGGCTGCGTGGGTGTAGAGTGTTTTGATCCTGGATTCTCGAACAACCCGATCAGGACCTTGTGGACACAAGACGGCGTCGAATGACGCACTCAAAGAATTCCCGGAGACACACTATGAACAAGTACATGCAGGGCGTGACCTTGATGGAGTTGATGATCGTTGTGGTCATCGTCAGCATCCTGACAGTCATCGCCTATCCCAACTATCGAGAATTCGTCGCGCGGGCGAAGCGAAATGAAGCGAAGTCCTGCCTGCTGCAGATCTCGACGCTGCAGGAACGGTTCTACCTGCAGAACAACGTGTACACGACCGACATGACGAACCTTGGTTTTGCCAATGCTGGCAGTAACCTGACCGATTCAGGCTCGTATATCTGTAACGTTACGGCGGCCAACGCCAACACATTCACAGCCGTTGCAACCTACCAGAATGCAGATGCCGAGACCGGTAAATGCATGACGTTCAATATCGATGGCCGCGGCCAGAAAACGTCTGCCCCGGCGCCGGATTGCTGGACGAATACGCGACTCTGATTCGCTGAAGTTGCAAATGGAGTCAAAGCCTAGCTCCGGCCCCTTTATTTTGTGTCGGAGAAAAACAGTGCATCTATGATGAGGAATACGGCGCCGACCGTAATTGCGGCATCCGCAATATTAAATGAAGGGAAAGGCCAGCTGGCAATATAAACCTGAATAAAGTCGACAACACTACCCAGCACTATTCTGTCGATGACATTACCGATCGCGCCACCCAGTACTAACGACAAACCGACCGACAATATTACCTGCCCTTCAGTGCGTATCCGCCAGAGCCACCATACGATATAGGCGCTGACTATTGTCGCCAGTATGGTGAAGAACCAGCGTTGCCATCCGGAGGCATCAGCGAGGAAACTGAATGCGGCACCGGTATTGCGCTGGTGCGTAATGTTGATGAAGCTATTGACCGGAACCTTGCCGTAGAGCGGCACCCACTTAATGATCATCCATTTGGTTATCTGGTCCAGGATGATGATAACCGCGGCCAGCGCACCCCATAACGCAAAAGACCTATAGCCTGTTGGTTTATTTTTCGTATCGTCTGACAAGCGTTTTCCTTGTTCTGATCTCAAGCGGCCAGGATCTCGCGCGCTTTCTCTGAATCGCGATGCATCTGGTCTACCAAAGCATCGACGTCGTCGAATTTTTCCTCGCATCGCAGGCGAGCGATGAAGTCAACGTGAATATACGCACCATAGATGTCGCGATCAAAGTCAAAAATGTGCACTTCGAGCAGCGGCTTTTCTCCACCGAAGGTGGGTCGCGTACCCACACTTGCGACAGCGTCGAGCGGACCCCAGTCGTCACCGGAAACTCTCACCGCAAAAATACCCATCACTGCGCTCTGTCGACGATTGAGATTCACGTTCGCAGTTGGATAACCGAGCTTGCGCCCGACACGCTCGCCCTCGATGACTTTTCCGGACATTCGGTAGTTCCGACCCAAAAGCGTCGTCGCCTTATCCAGATCGCCCGTCCAGAGCGCGTCGCGAATAACAGAGCTACTGACGCGTTCGTCCACCTCGACAACGCTGGATACCTGTGCAACTGAAAACCCGATCGCCTTGCCAGCACGTTCGAGCGTCGCCAGGTGTCCTTCCCTATTCTGCGCAAATCGAAAGTCATCACCGATAACCAGGTATCGGACATTGAATGTGTGAACGAGAATTTGCCGAATAAAGGTATCTGCAGCGATGTTCTTCATCGCCAAATCAAACCGGGGGCAGAAGAAAATATCGACACCAACAGCAGCCAGTGCCTCGTATTTTTCACGAAACCGCATCAGCCTTGCCGGTGGGCGCTCAGCAAGGAAGAACTCCTTTGGCGTCGGCTCGAAACTCATGACAATGGACGGCACACCCAGCCGCTTCGACTCTGCAAGAACGTGTTTGAGCAGGGCCCGATGGCCCAGGTGCAAGCCGTCGAATGATCCAATGGTTGCGACGCTGCCATTGGCAACGCGATCAAATGGGAAGCTCTGGGTGTGTCGGGTTAGCAGCATGGGCAGTGGCGAGGGGTCGGAGCAGCAATTGTACCGGTCGT